>CALEKX010000089.1 GCA_937904525.1 uncultured Phycisphaerales bacterium | reverse complement strand
ACACCTTGTGTTATTGACCAGGGGGATTGGATATACTTCAGACTATGCCTCCCAGCTTTGTCCGTCAGGTTGTGCGCGCGATGAGCGGTTATGTTCCGGGTGAGCAGCCGCAGGTGGGCGAGCGCGTGGTGAAACTGAACACCAATGAGAATCCGTACCCGCCCAGCCCAAAGGTGATGGCTGCGATCCGGGAACTGGAAGCCGAGGTGTTGCGGCGCTATCCCAACCCGACAGCCGACCTGTTCCGCGCCGCGGCAGCCAAGCTGTGGGATGTCACGCCCAATATGATCATGGCCGGCAACGGCAGCGACGACATCCTCACCATCGCCACGCGCACGTTTGTTCCGCCGGGCGGAACGCTGGCCTATCCCGTGCCGACGTATTCGCTGTATCCCGTGCTGGCGAAGCTGGAGGACGCGTCGGTTGCGGAAGTACCGTGGGAGGAGGGATATCAGCTTCCGATCGATGCGTTGGTGGCGACGAAGGCGAATGCGATCTATCTGGCCAATCCCAACGCGCCGACCGGCACGTTCGTCTCGCCGATGAAGGTGGCTGAGCTGGCGAGGCGGTTTGACGGCCTACTATTGATCGATGAGGCCTACGCCGATTTTGCCGATGACAATTGCGTAGCGCTGGTGAAGGCGCATGAGAACGTCGTCATCTCGCGGACACTGAGCAAAGCGTATTCGCTGGCTGGGCTGCGATTCGGGTATGCGATTGCGCAGGAGGCCGTCATCGCGGAGATGATGAAGGTGAAGGACAGCTACAACTGCGATGCGATCAGCATCGTGGCGGCCACGGCGGCGATCGAGGATCAGGCGTATGCCCGCAAGACCTGGGAGCATGTCCGCACCGAGCGGCAGCGCGTCTCCAGCGAGCTGAAGCAGATGGGGTGGGAGGTTCTGCCCAGCGAGGCAAACTTTGTGCTGGCGTCGCCGCCGGACGGGCGGGCGCGGCAGGTCTATGAGGGTCTCAAGCGGCAGGGGATCCTGGTGCGATATTTCGATCAGCCGGGGCTGGCCGACAAGGTGCGGATCACCATCGGCACATCGCAGGAGAACAACGCGCTGCTCGGCGGGATCAAGGCGATCACAGCGGCCGAGAAGGCAGCGTAAATTACGGGCCAACCAGCCCGCGGCACGGAACATCAGATGAGCAACGCATCGAACAACCGGACGGCAAGCCTGTCTCGCAACACGAAAGAGACAAAGATCAAGGCGTCGATCAATCTCGACGGCACGGGTGAAGCCAACGTCGAGACGTCGGTCGGCTTCTTCGATCACATGCTCGACCTGCTGGCGCGGCACAGCCTGATCGACATCGACGTCAATGCCGAAGGGGATCTGGAAGTCGATGCGCACCATACGGTGGAGGACGTCGGCATCGTCCTGGGGCAACTGCTCGAAAAGGCCTTGGGCGACAAGCGGGGGATCTACCGCTACGGCTGGGCCATTGTGCCGATGGACGAGAGCCTGGCGCAGGTGGCGATCGACCTGTCGGGCCGGCCGGCGCTGGTGTTCAACGTGCAGTTCCAGGGTGAGCTGATCGGGCAGTTCCCGGTGGAGCTGGTCGAGGAGTTCTTCAAGGCGCTGGCCAACAGCGCGCGGATGAACCTGCATATCACCGTGCCGTACGGCACGAACAACCACCACATCGCCGAGGCGATCTTCAAGGCGACAGCCAAGGCTCTGCGTCAGGCTGTTTCGCACGATCCGCGCAATCCCGGGATCCCCAGTACGAAGGGTTTGCTGAACGGGTGATCTAGCGGTGGCCGCGAAGCTCGCGAAGGATGCGCGAAGAGGGGAAGCGCAAAGATCGCTGAGATCACAAAGAGCGCAAAGGGTTTGAATGGTTGCCTGGGGCACGGCCATCGAGGACGTGCTTCTCAGGTCGCTTTGCACGTGCGGGACGCACGTGCCACGAAGCAAGGGCATCCACGGATGGACACGAATCTGCATGAATGTCGCTTCAATTCGTGTCCATTCGTGGATTGTTGATGGTTATGGGGGCGCCTTGGCGGACCGATCAGGGGATTGCTACGCTGCCTCTACGCGCGTTCCATGACGAGGAGCATGTAGCGCTTCTGTTTGGCGAAGGTGTCGGGGTTGATGACCTGCAGGTTGTCTTCGATGACGCCGTCTAGCTGGGTGAAGGCATCCTGCAGGATGTAGTGGAGGCCCGGCTGCTTGGCCTGGAGTTTGAGCAGGACGAACTTCAGCAGCGGCACGCCGAAACGCGACCCCCACATGTGGATGTAGCAGAGGGTCGGCAGGATGTGGGGGGTGATGTCGCGCTCGTAGGCGATGGTCCAGCCGTCGGCTTGGATGCGGGCGCGGAACTCCTCCCACTGGTGGCCGGACTTCTCCGCAGCCTGGCTGATTCTGAAATAGTCGCAGGCGATCCACCGCCCGCCAGGCGCGAGGATGTCCCGCAGCAGCGGCAGGGCGCGATCAAGTTTCAGGTACTGCAGGGATTCGGACGTGAACACCGTGCCGTAGCGGCCGGCATGGGAGGCTGGATCGGTCAGGTCTTCGAATTTGCTCTGGATCACCGGGATGGCGGGCCAGGTCGCCTGGATGTGGCGGGCCTGCAGGCGGTCGGGCGTGAGGGCGGTGGGGGAAAAGCCGCGGTCCAGAAGCATGGCTGAGAGCCCGCCCATGCCGCAGCCGATGTCGAGCACGGGGGCAGTCGTATCCTGCGCGTGCTCGATCAGCAGCTCGGCGTACCGCCGCTGGGCGGCGAGCAGTTCATTGAGGCTGATGTCTTCCGGCTGGCGGTCGGGGTCGTCAAAGTACCCGTAATGCAGGAATCCGCCGGGCAGGATCTCGGCCAGCAGCGCAAGCTGTGCGTCGTCGAACGCTCGCTTGCTGCGCTTGCGTGTACGGTGAAGCCGGATGGCGTGCAGCAGGTGCCGGGGATTGAAGACACGTCGGGCGATGCTGGTGCCAATGGCGGCGGCCTTGAGTTTACGCAATCGAGCTCCCTTGCCGGACATGGTCCACTCAACGGCGCTTTGCGCAGCGCCGATGATCCTGAATAGAGAACATCCAGTTTAACACAAGCTTTTGCCAGTGACTATCCCTGGCAAGCGGGACGACATGCAGGCGGGCCCGCTCACGCACGCGCTTAGCCGCAGTCGATAGCAAGCGGTCGGCGGTAAGGCGGCAGAAGAGACCCAGGCGATCACCGATCGAGACTCGCAGAGGCGGCGTTTGCCCGGATCATCCCCGAGGCCGAAGCCGCGGCGGCGGCGACCATCGTGGACAGCCACGCGGATGCGTTTGCCAGGTAGATGGGATAGTCCAAGCAGCAGTGGTACGAACGGTTCATCGCCGCTGTGCGCCAAGGGCGGCCGGAGGATGCGCGGGCGGGATCGCTGTTCCAGAATGAACCGCTTGATAATCCCCTGACAGGGGGGACCGTCTTTGGCCGGATTCGACCTGGCGTGCCCGGTGCGCCGCCGGGCAACATCAGGCTGCTGGTGGGCCGACACCTTGCCGACCATTCAGGCTACAGTGCTGTGCATATGGAGGCTGAGCACGCCCGCGATGGCAGGCTCGCCGAGTACAACGGATCGGCTGAGGACTTCGTGGCCGATGTGGGCGCGAGTTTCACCAGCATCTATCGACTCGACGGCGGCCGGCTCCTGCTCGTTAAGTCCAACGGCAACAACAAGCTGCTGGTCGTGGAGGCCAGGCGGGAACTCGACGGGGATTATTCGGTTGTAACAGGGTACATTCGACCGGCCGGACGCGGCTTGTCCCGAGAGAAGGTCTGGGAGCGGAGCGGACCCGCGTCATCTGGCCCTGGGAAAGCCAGTCCCGCTTCGGAACCCGCGCCCACCGTGACAACCCAGGGTGAGGCAGGCAGCCGCTCGGGGAGCCAGACCATCAATAATATCGCGCGGAACCGGAACCGTTTCAAGATAAATCCGCCGCCAACGCTGTTTCAGGCTGATCCTCCGGCCCCCACGTTCTACAGC
>CALEKX010000088.1 GCA_937904525.1 uncultured Phycisphaerales bacterium | reverse complement strand
GTGAGCGTGCCGTTGGCGCCGGTCAGGCTGGTGCCGCCGCTGTAGCTGTTGTTGCCCGAAAGGGTCACAGTTTTCGCGCCGGCTGCAGTGCGGGCGATGGTGAGTTTGTACGAGCCGCCCGACTCGGAGATATCGCCCGCGATCACCAGGTGGCTGCCGGGAGCGGTCGTGACCGTCTTGTTGCCACCGCTGAGGATCAGCGGGGCGCTGATGGTGTTTGAGCCGCTGTCGGTATCCGAGCGGATGATTTCGCTGGCCGTCAGCGTCAGGGCTGCGCCCGCGGATGCGGTCAGGTTGTAGCCGTCGGCGCCGGCGAGGAACGTCAGCTTGCCGATGGAGAGCGATGAGCTGAGATTCGGCTGGGTGACTGCAGCGGAGTTGAAGATGGCCTGATTGCCGGCGCCGGGGACGCCGGCGGACCAGTTGCCGTCAGTGTTGAAGTCGGTTCCCGTGTTCAACCAGGTGGAATCGGCTGCCAGCGCGGCCGGCGTGCCAACGAGCAGACCCGCCACGGCGGCAGACAGGATGGATTTCCGGCACGTGCTGTGCGGGCGTCGTGTGCTGCGCATGCTTGCCTCCTCAAATGTGACATGTGTGAGCGTCGGTGCATCAGACGCGCATCGGCAGGTTCTATTCCCAGAGGGCGGACGGCTGCTGTTTCAGCCGCCTGTACAAAGGCAATCTGCCGATGCTTTCTGCTCCACTCGAAGATAGCACGGCATTTCCGAATGGCTATAGCGCATTTCCGTCATATGTGGTCTAAAATCCGTAGATCCTCGCCAAGGCGTCGCATCGCTGAGCACAATAGTAAGGCAGTTGAGGAGATAGGCCGTTGCCCGTGGCAGGATACGGGGCAGGCGGCAGGGGCGACGAGGGTTTGCGGCGACGCCGAATTTACGCAACTCAAATGCGTGTCTGCCCCGCCGTCCGGTTGCGCGATGGATGAGAGGAACTGGCAATGCGACGACGGGTCATCCTGCTGGTCGAGTCCGGTGCCGCCTATGGGCGCGGCTGCCTGTATGGCATTGCGCGATACGCGCGAGCACACGGGCAGTGGTCCTTCCTGCACCGGGCCCGTCAGCTCGGCGAGGTGTTGGATGTGGAGCGCCTTCGGCAATGGCATGCCGACGGTGTCATTGCACGCATGGAGAACTCGCAGGTCGCGCGTGTTGTCCGGGAGCTGGGCCTGCCGAGCGTCGCGCTTAGCGATGACATCGTGATGGAGTCGCAGGCGGCCGTCGGCACGGATGCAGCCGGCGTGGTTAGAGTCGCGATGGATCACCTGCTGGAGAACGGTTTTGAGCATCTGGCGTTCTGCGGGTTTCCGGGCGTGACGTTTTCGACCAAGCGGCAGCAGGCGTTCATGGAGCTGGCTGCCACGTTGCGCGTGGATGCGCACATTTACGGTCAGCCGGGATCGCCGGAGGCCAGGCCGGTGCCGATCGAGGAGCAGTTCCTGGGATGGGACGAGGAGCATCTGAAGCGATGGCTGAAGGATCTGCCCAAGCCGATCGGCATCGTGGCGTGCAACGACACGCGCGGCCGGCAGATTCTCGAAGCCTGTTTCGACACCGGCATTCACGTTCCGTCGATGGTGGCGGTGGTGGGGGTGGACAACGATCGCGCCATCTGCGAGCTGTCGAGCCCGACGCTCAGCAGCGTCATCCCCAACGTCGACACGGTCGGCTACGAAGCCGCCCGATTGCTGGAACAGCTCATGTGCTCGCAGGCACCGGTGAGCAGCCCGATCCTGATCCCGCCGGTGGGTGTGGAGTCGCGGGAGTCAAGCAATGTGTCGATCTTCCGCGACCCGGAGCTGGCGATCGCGACACAGTACATCAAGGATCACGCGCATGAGGGGATCAACGTCGATGACGTGATCCGCCATTGCGGGGCATCGCGCTCGAAGCTCGAGCGGCATTTCACGCAGCGGTTGGGCTGTACGCCGCATGAGTTCATCGTGCGTTGCCGGATCGTCCGCGTGAAGCGTCTTCTGATCGAGACGAACTTCACGATCGCCCGCATTGCGACGATGGCTGGATTCCAGACCAGCTCGCACATGACGGCTGTGTTCCGCCGCTACACCGGCAAGTCGCCGGGCGAATATCGCAGCAGCTTCTAGATTCGATGACTTCACCGCGACATGGTGGATCCTTCGCAGCGATCGCGTTATCCGCCGCATCGGTAGATCGGAACCTAGCGCTTAAGCGGCTGGTCGCCGACTTCGGCGATCCACGCGCGCGTCCAGTTGACGGCTTCAAGGTCCATGTCCATGATATTCGTGCCCAGGAAGATCATGCCTTCGATCCTGCCCTCGTGAAGCCATCGCAGCGCCATCTCGCATTGCTTTTTCATCAGGTCCAGCGGCATCGGCTTGATCGCGCCAAAGTCCCACATGTAGATGCCCAGAAGGATGCGCTTTCCGGGCAGCAGTTCCTCCAGGCGTGCGAAGTTCTGTTCCAGATGCTCCAGATCCTTTGCTTCCCACGTCCACAGTGAGATCACGTCCACATGCTGCAGATGGGGCACAATGCGCTCGGTGAGCTGGTAGGTATACAGCGTCACGCCCAGGTCAAGCCGGCGGTCGCCCACGACCAGCCGGTCGCGCAGATCCGTGATCTCCTGGACCGCGAGGGCGGCTGGGGCAGTCTGGGTGGCGTTGTCTGAGTCACCCGGCTGGAGGAAGAAAAAGTCGTCCATAAAGACGCCGGTGAGATTGGGCATGCGGGCTGCCAGCTCCAGTACGTGATCGCGCTCCGTGTCCGATGTTTCCCCGGAGGCGCCGACGATGGACCACATCAGCCGGTCCATATCACGGAACTGGGCAGCGTAGCCGTCGAAGGGCGGCTGGGGCTTTCCCAGGTACTTGATCATGATGACGTTGCGCAGGCCCATGATCTGGGCGCCATGCCGGGGCGTGATCGCGGAGTTGCGCGGCAGCCCCCACATGCCGTCATACGCGCCTTCAACGTGGGCCCAGATCCACATCGCATTGCGCACCTTCCGCGGCTCGGCGGCAGAGGTGGCGACGGGACATGCAAGCCCGACAATCAACAGGACAATCAACACGACAGACGTGGAACTCATCACATTGTCTCCTATGTGGATGACCGGATCCGGCAGCAAGCCGCCATCTCCGATGCGGGTGACGCTGGCAGGATAGTGCGTCGTAAGCGCGTCTCACGTCCGCCAGGCATTGGTGACGATCCCGTCGCGGATCTCGACATAGGCGTTGCGGGTGGTGGTCTTCTCATCCGTGCCGCCTCGAGGACGGGAGCAAAACCGCCCCAATCCGGCCTGCCAGTCTATAGCCGCCACGATCGCAGCGTCAAAGCGGCAGATCAGCAGTTGTTACATGCGCACAACGCCCGCTCGGACCGGACGCTGCCAGCCGCCTCAGCGTCGTTGACACCGTCAACCGGCGCCCGGAAGATGCCCGCCAGCGACTCGATCCGGATTCCCATGACATGCCTCTCGCCCATCTGGCTGAGACTGGCGATCCGTGTCGACCCACTGACCGCAGGCGTCCCTTCACAAGGAGCTCACGCTGACCGCCCAGGTACATGCGACTTTGCTGCGCCAGCCTTGTATGCGTCAAAACAGCCGGATCTGCTGAACAGCTGCCGGCGCCGAGCAGTTTGTCGCAGCGATCAGGCTTCCATGCCGCGCGATTGCGTCTATACTGATCAGCCAAGGGCACATGCGAAAGGGGCTGCCTCTATGGCGATGTGGTACTACGCGCAGCACGGCCAGCGCCGGGGGCCGGTCAGCTCCAGCGATCTGAAGAACCTGGCACAGAGCGGGGCCTTGGCGCCGACGGATCTGGTCTGGCGCGAGGGAGGGCAATCAAGGATGGGGCTTACTAATACTAATAGGAGGCAGATATGAGGCTGGCATCAATCGTGATCGTGGCGCTGCTGGCAGGCTTGGCGCTGGCGCAGGACGGGCAGGCGATTCGCCATCCGGCGGCGCGTAAGGCGCT
>CALEKX010000087.1 GCA_937904525.1 uncultured Phycisphaerales bacterium | reverse complement strand
CAGCAGGCAGCGGGCCGCAGGCGGCGGGCGGAAGCGCGGATCGCGCGGTGACGGGCGTCGTACTGGAAGGTGGCGAGACGATTCCGTGCGATGTGTGCATCCTGGCGATTGGGCACAGTGCGCGGGATACGTATCGCGTGCTGCGCGAGCGCGGCGTGGCCATGTCGGCTAAGCCGTTTCAGATGGGCGTGCGGATCGAGCATCCACAGGCGATGATCAACCGCAACCAGTACGGCGATGCTGCCGATCAGCTCGGGGCAGCCGATTACTTCCTGGTCGCCAAACACGCAGCCGGATTGTGCGACCGCTGCGGGCCGGATCTGTTCAGCTTCTGCATGTGTCCCGGTGGGCAAATCCTGCCCAGCAACGAATCGCACGGCGAGATCTGCACCAACGGCGCCAGCAACAGCCGCCGCAACTCCCCCTACGCCAACAGCGGCCTGGTCGTCACGATCATGCCGGCTGAGTTTGGCAACGATCCCCTAGCCGGCATCGAGTATCAGCGCCGATGGGAGCGGGCGGCGTACGAGCTGAGCGGCTCGTATCGCGTGCCGGCGCAGCGGGCGAGCGATTTCCTCGCCGGGCGCGTCAGCGACGACGGGATCGTCACCAGCTATCCGCTGGGGGCAGCCCCGGTCGACCTGCGGCAGATGCTGCCGGATCTGGTGATCGACGCGCTGAAGCGGGGTCTGCCGATGCTCGATCGGATGATCCCCGGCTATGCAGGGCCGGAGGGGATCATAACCGCCCCCGAGACGCGCGCCAGCTCGCCCGTGCGAATCGACCGCGACCGTCAGACGCGCCAGAGCACGACGGTAGGCGGTTTGTATCCCGTAGGCGAAGGCGCCGGCTTCGCTGGCGGCATCGTCTCCAGCGCCACAGACGGCATCCGCAGCGCCCAACAGATCATCGCCGCCTGCGCCCCGCTGCGCTGATCGGCGGGATGCTCGGCTGGTTGTATTTACACCGAGTAGCCGCCCGCGCTGCTGGGGGTTGGCTGGGCTGTGGACATGCTGATGGACTGAGGGACGTACTGGCCGTTGATGGTGAAGCGGAAGCAGCTTCCTTCGCCGGGCGTGCTTTCGACCCAGATCGTGCCGGAATACGTCTCGATGATGCTCTTGACGCTCGCCAGGCCCACGCCTTTGCCGGAGACGTGCTGCACGGCTTCGTTCTTGCCGCGGCGGAAGACGTAGAAGACCTTCTGCTGGTCTTCCGGATCGATGCCGATGCCCGTATCGCGGACGTAGAACTCGGCCTCCGACGGGCGGACATCGCAGCCGATGCGGATCTGCTTGACGGGCTTGTTGCCCATGTACTTGATCGCGTTGTCGATCAGGTTCTGGAAGACCTGGCGGAGGCGCGCCCGCTCGCAGTTGAGCACCGGCAGGCGCGTCTCGATGATCAGCTCGATGCCGCTGGTCTTCAGGTCGTTCTCGAACATCTCCGCCAGCTCGCGCACCATCGCCTCGATGTCAACATGCTCCATCTTCTGGCGGCGCGTCTTGATGCGCGACAGCTCCAGCAGCTCGGCGATCAGCTCCGATTCGATCTCGACGTTCTTCTGGATGCGGTCCAGGCGGTGGAGGATGTCCTGATCGAGTTTGTCGCGATATTTGAGCAGCAGCATCGTCGCCATGCCGGCGATGTTGCGCAGCGGCGCGTTGAGGTCGTGGCTGACGGCGCGGAGGAAATCTTCCTTCTCAGCGATCTCGGCGCTGAGGCGCGTATTGGCTGAGGCAAGCTGCTGGGCGATGGTTTCGAGCTGGGCGGTGCGCTGCTGGACCTTGGCTTCCAGGTCGCGGTTGGCTTCGGCGAGCTGGATGTTGGCCTCAGCGAGCTGAAGGTTCGCGTCGGCAAGCTGCCGCTGCTGCTGTTTGACGCGGCAGACCATCTCGTTGAACGAGCGGGCGAGCGTGCCGATCAGGTCCGGCCGATGCACCTCGACCTTGGCTTCGAGGTCGCCGGCGGCAATGCGCATCGTCGCGACGACGAGCTGGCGAATCGGCAGCAGGATGCGATTCACCATCGCATAGACGATCGGCATGCTGATGAGGAACACCAGCCCGCCGAGGATCAGCAGGAGCAGTGTGATGCGGTTGATGAGCTGCCCGGTGGCGGCTGTGCTGGCGGCGACGGTGACATAGCCGACCAGGCGGCTTTGGCTGCGGGGAACGGTGACCCCTTCGCCGGCGATGTCGCCGCTGTGCGCCGCGCGCGGCGAAGGCAGGTGCAGCACGGGGACCGTCACCTCCGCATATTCGCCGAGCGTGCGCGTGCGGCGATGGCGGACCTGCAGCAGTTTGCTCAGGTTGTCGCCGACGGGCGGTGGTGGATCGGCATCGTGCTCGGGGTCCTGGCTGACATGCACCAGGGGCCGGCCTTCAGGGTCGTAGAAGCAGACGGCGACGATATCGCGATTTCGCAGCAGGTCGCGGCCGATGCGCTCCAGGCTGGCGTGATCGCCGCGGGTCATCAGCGGTTCGCTGGCCATCGCGATCGCGTGCGACAGCTCAACCGCGTTTTCCCCCATGATGTTCGACAGGACATGGCGGTTCTCGCTGATGAACAGCCAGTAGGTCCCCACCATCGTCACAGCCAACAGGAACAGGAAGCCCAGAAAGAGCTTGCCCTGAATGCCAAGCCGGACGCTCTGACGCCGCCACCAGGGGACCGACCGGTCCCACTCGCGGGTGGCTGCCTCGTAGTCGATCTGGCTTTCTGCCGTATCTTTCATGGGGACATCAGTTTGGACTACGAAGATCTCATCGACGCCTTGCTGTGGTGAGTTAATCCGGCAGGGTTGAACCGGCGGATTATCGGACATGCCCAGCCGCCGCAGTCGCATCCGGCCCGTGCGTGTGGTACACCTTCTGCCGCCTTGGTTTACGAATCGAACAGCGTGGAGCAGACCGAGCAGATCGCAGCCGATCTGGCGGGTGCGTTGCGCGGCGGCGAGTGCATCGCCCTGGAGGGTCAGCTTGGCGCGGGCAAGACGCAGTTCGTCCGCGGCCTGGTGCGCGGTCTGGGCGGATCCACTCGAACCGTCGCCAGCCCGACGTACGTGCTGCTGCACGTTTACGACACGCCGCGGCTGAAGGTGTATCATCTGGACGCCTACCGCGTCGGCGGCCCCGAGGATTTCGAAGCCATCGGCTTTGAGGAGCTGCTCGACCAGGGGGGCGTGGTGGTCGTGGAATGGGCCAGCCGCGTTGCGGAGCTGTTGCCCCCCACCTGCATGCAGGTGCGGATTGAAGCCGTCTCGAAGACGCGCCGGAAGATCATCGTGGATGCCGGCTCATTGCGATCCGCCGGCTAAGGCACATCAGGAATCGGCAAATCTCATGGCTTGCAGGGTTTACAGCGCACCGGCCATACGAGGCGCGCCCCTGCTTGCGGGAAGGACTGGCAGATGATGCAGATTCGCCTGGCGATGGGTGCGGTGATGTTGGCGATGCTGATCGGATGCGCGCCGGCGCAGGTGCCGACGCCGGCGGCGCCAACGGTCACAGCCGAACCGCAGCGGCTGACCTTTGACGACGCCATCACCCTCCGCAATGCGCATCTGCATATCGCGGTCGCCCCGTCGGTCGGGCGGATCGTCGCCTTCGGCCCGGCTGATAGCCGGAACCTGATTTGGATCAATACGATCGAGGGGAATCAGCCGTTTATCGGCCGCGGCCCGCCCTACTACGTCTATGGCGGCGACAAGGTCTGGACGCTGGTGCAATCCGTGTGGAAATTGGCGTTTGGGGGCGGCTCCTGGCCGCCGGATGGCGTCATCGACGGCCAGCCATGGGATGTTGTCGAGTCCGGCGATCACCACATCATTTTGCAAAGCCGCGTCAGCCCGGCCCTCGGCCATCGCGTCCGGCGCGAGATCCGAATCGATCCGGATCAGCCGCGCGTCGTCATCCGCAACCACATCATCCAGGAGCAGGCATCGCACTTTTCGCCGATGATCTGGTGCGTTACGCAGGTCCACCCGCCGCAGTTCACGCTGATGGAGCTCTCGCCGCAGCGGCCGACAAGCAGCCGGCCGTGGACCGACCTGTCGGACAAGCCGGTCGACACCAGCCGCATCCATATCTCCGACGACAACCGCTGGCTGCGCTATGACTACATCCCCGACCGCAGCCAGAAGATCGGCGCGTTCGGCCGATGGGTCGCCGGCGTGTGGGAGGATTACATCTTCGTCCAGACGACCGACTACGATCCCACCGGCGCCTATCCCGATGCAAGCAGCCTGCAGGTGTACTACGATGCGAACTTCCTGGAGCTGGAAACGCTCAGCCCGCAGGTGCATCTGCGGCCCGGGCAGACACTGACCAACACCGTCACGTGGTGGCTGCTGCCGCGGGCTGCGATGACCGATGTCCAGATCGCTGCGCAAGCCGAGGCGCTGGTGCGGACATCGGCTGATGACCGATGAAAGGCAGCAACAGACGCATGAAACCGTGGACCGCTATTCGCACGATGCTGGCAGGGGCGACGATCGTCGTCGCCGGCTGCGGCGATCACACCTCCCCACCGCCGCAGCAGACGCTGGTTCCCGACACCTGGCAGGAGCTGCGCCGCGCGCGGCCCGAGCTGCGCACTTTCCGCAACAGCGTGCTGCTCGATTTTGAGAAGCCGACCGATCGCGTGTTCGTGACCGGCGGCGCGCTGACCGACGTCGATACAGCCACCGCTCACACAGGCAGCGCGTCGCTGCGGGCGGTGCGCGCGTCGCATGTCGACATCAAGCTGTCGTCGCTGATGTCCGGCCGCCCGCTGCCGGGTGAGTGGACGCTGCTGGGCGCGCATGTGATGGCTGATCGCAATGTGCCGGTGCAGGCGCAGTATGTCGTCGACGGCAAGCCGGTCCTCACGCGCACGCAGACGCTCACCGCCAATCAGTGGACGCCGGTGATGCTCGACATCATCCCCCTGCCGCCGCAGGTGATGAGCATCGGCCAGACGGTCTACCTGCGCATCACTCCGGCTGCGCCGACGACGCTGTACGTCGACGACGTCATGCTGATCGACAACCACCAGCAGATCGTCGATGACGAGCCGTGGTCCATCCGCCAGGCCGGGCACACGCTGAGCATCGAGCATGCCGGGAAGTTCTCGATCGAGCTCGAAAGCGACGCGGCTGGGCCTCAGGGATGGGCGCTGCTGGAAGCCAGCCGCGTGCGTGCCATCGTCGCGCAGGAAGGCGCGAAGGGGCAGCGATGGGTCATCTATCGCGACGGACGCCGCTACATCGATGGCAGCTACGCGCAGAGCCTCGATCGGCAGGAGCAGAGCGAGTTCGGCAGCGCCTACGCGGCTCAGCATCAGGCGCCCGCAGCCATCGAGATCGCCGAGGAAGATGGCGCGCTGGTGCGTCGCAGCACCGGTGATGCCAACAACGACGGCTACAACGAATGGCTGGGCGCGTACATGATCCAGGCGTCCAAGCCGCGGCTGGATATTCGCATCACGCCGCGCACGTCGCAGCTTGTGCATCCGGTGTTTGAGATTCGCGGATTGCCGCAGGGTCGCGTGATCGCGACGCTGGAGGGGCAGATCATCGATCAACTCGATCGGCTTGAGGATGGCACGGTGCTGCTGGTGCTGTCACAGCGGCTGCAGCGACCGGCGACGTTGAACGTGCGGGTTCAGTGATGGTCTGCACGGCGGCCGCGAAGGCGCGCAGGGGACATAGCGCAAAGATCACAGGGGCCGCAAAGATAGTGATTGTGTGGGACCGCCTGCCAGGCCGTGTTGCCATAGGCTCAAGAGAGCCACGGCCTGGTAGCCCGTGCCACTTCATCAGACGGGGGGCGCGGCGGTGAGGTCCATGTAGAACGTGCTGCCTTTGCCGAGCTCGGATTCGACCTTCAGTTCCGATCCGAGCGTGCGGACGGCGTGCGAGGCGATGTACAAGCCCAGGCCGACGCCGGCCTGGCCGTGCGTCTCGCCCCGGCTGAAAGCCTGGAAAAGCTGCTGGAGGCGCTGCGGGCTGATGCCTTCCCCCTGGTCGCGCACGAACAGCCGCCATCGGGTATCGACACGTTCAGCACCAATTGTGATCGTCCCCTGGCGGCTGTACTTGATCGCATTGCCCAGCAGGTTCTGCAGCGCCAGCCCCAGGACCGACGCATCGCCGTGCGCGCGGGCGTCGTCGGGGATCTCGATGCTGATCGTCAGCCCCTTCTGGCTGGCGTCACGCTGGTGCTGCTGGATGACTTCCTCCGCCAGCCGCTGCAGCGCGATGGGGGCAGCCAACTCGGTGTGCGCCTGGCGGCGGACCCGCTCCGCCTGCAGGACGCGCTCCATCCCCTCGACCGTCTGCCGGATCGAGCGCTTCAGGTGCAGCACATCGCGGGCTTCTTCCTCCAGGCCGGGCAACTCGGTGAGGCGGCCAGCCAGCAGCTCGATCATCAGGTTGGCGCTGTTGAGATTGTTCCGCACGTCGTGGGAGAGGAACGAGACGTAGCGGGACTCGGACTCAGCGACATCGCGCAGGCGATCGGTCTGCTGCTGGACATAGCTGATGATGCCGCTTTGCATGGCCAGCTCGACCCCGCAGAGGACGGCTTGCGTCTGCTCCAGGTCCAGCGAGCGCCGGCCGCCATCGGCGATCTGATCGAGCACGACATACCGCAGCAGGCGGTATTCGGTGATGAACTCGTCGATGGCGAATCGCACCTGCGAGCGGGCGATGCCATGGCCCTGGCTGATCTGGCTGAGCGTGCGCGTGGCTTCGAGGCTGGGGTGTTCGAGGGCCTCGGCGATCTTGTCGAGGACGACGGGGATGGAATCCCGCACCTGGCCCATGGTCAGGGGATCGGCATCGGGCAGGTGCGTGGTGACCAGCTCGCTCCAGGCCCGGACGATGGCATCGCGGCGATCGCGCAAGTCCTGAGCCAACTGCGGCATGGGCCGCAGGGCCACGGGCGAAAACGCGGGATCGATGGCTTGCGCGGTCACTGCCGCCAGAATAACCGCGCAGCGGGGGTCGGGAAACTGATTTCCCCCCGGATCGGCGGGTCCTGGGCGGATGGCGGCGTCAAACTTGCGACGGCTTTGGCATCCGAATACATTCCCCCCTTTCACGAGGAAAATGAGGACATACCCATGAAAATACTGGTCGCGGACAAGCTGGCGGACGAGGGGTTGGCGTACCTGAATGAGACCGGGTTCGCCTATGACGTGAAAATCGGCCTGAAGGAGGACGAACTGGCGGCTGCCGTGCCCCAGTACGACGCCCTGATCGTCCGCTCCGGAGCCAAGGTGACAGCCAAGGTGCTGGCTGAGCCGGGCAAGCTGCGGGCGATCGCCCGTGCCGGCGTGGGCGTGGACAACATCGACCTGGATGTCGCCACGCAGAAGGGCATCCTGGTGCTGAACACGGCGGCTGCGTCGACGATCTCGACGGCTGAGCACGCGTTGGCGCTGCTGATGTCGCTGGCCCGCAAGATTCCGCATGCGCACCATGCCCTGACCAGCGGATCGCTGGAATGGAAGAAGCGCAGCGCCTACCAGGGGACGCAGCTTGCCGGCAAGACGCTGGGCGTCGTCGGCCTGGGCCGCATCGGCCAGACCGTCGCCTCACGGGCGCTGGCGCTGGAGATGAACGTCATCGGGTTTGACCCGTATTTCAGCGGCGAGACGGCCCTGGACGGGCGCGTGAAGCTGATCCGCGACTTTGACGAATTCCTGCGGCAGGTGGACATCATCACCTTCCACGTGCCCGGCGGCGAGGGGACGCGCCATCTGCTCAACCGCGAGCGGCTGTTCAACGTCGCCAAGCCCAATCTGCTGGTGATCAACGACGCCCGCGGCGAAGTGGTCGATGAGTTCGCTTTGGCGGACGCCCTGAAGGAAAAGCGCATCGCCGGCGCGGCGCTGGACGTGTTCCAGACCGAGCCGCCGGCGAAGGATCATCCCCTGTTCGGCCTGGACAATGTCGTGCTCACGCCCCATCTGGGCGCCAGCACCGACGAAGCCCAGACGGCTGTCAGCGTCGAAGCCTGCAAGGCGATCGTCGCTTACCTGAAGCACGGCGAGATCCGCGGCGCCGTCAACGCCGGCGGGATCAAGCTCGACCTGCCGCCGGACGAAGCCCCCCTGGCCGACCTGGCCACCCGCATCGGCATGCTGCTCAGCGGCTTGATGGATGGCGGGATCAAGACCATCACCCTCCGCGCCAGCGGCACGCGTGCTCCCAAGCACATGAACACCCTGCTGCGGCTGGCGACGGTCAAGCTCCTCGAGCCGCACCTGGACAAGCCGGTCAACGTGATCAACGTCGAGCACGTCGCCCGCTCCCGCGGCATCGAGCTGGTGATGGTGCATGAGCCGTCGCCGCCGCAGGGGCTGATCGGCGACATCGTCGGCGTTCGCGCCGAAGGGCCGAATGGCGAAACCCACCGCATCCTCGGCACCGCCTATGCCGATCGCCTGCCTCGCGTCCTGCGGATCGACAACTACACCATGGACATGATCCCCGAAGGGAACATGGTCATCATCCACAACAAGGACATGCCCGGCGTGATCGGCACCGTCGGCAGCGCCTTCGGCGATACCGGCGTCAACATCGCCGACATGGTGATCAGCCGCGCCGAGCAGCCCGACGGCAAGACCATGGCCCTGATGCTCATCAAGACCGACTCCGAGCCGACAGCCGCGCTGATCGAAGATCTGCGCAAGCGGCCGAACATCGTCCGCGTCCGGGCTGTCAGCCTGCCGCCGCGGGCGCTGTAACCCCGTCGGCTGCGACATGTAGAGTCCCCGTCGCACGAATCCCGCGGACGCCACCACGCTTCCGCGGGATTTGTGCGCGCAGGGCTCGCTCTCAGGCCTATCCTCAACGCCCCTCGCCTTCGGCTTCATGCGGTCGCGGAGCACAGCACCGCGCTGCGCTGGTAGCCGGCGGTGCGGTTTCCCGTGGCAGCGGTTCGCGATAGACTTTCAGCCATGGCCCTTTGCGAAGTCTACTGGTTCAGTCAAACCCTGGATCGGCGGGTCTCGATGAACGTGATCCTGCCGGAAGTGGGCAAGCCCCCCTACGCGACGTTCTACCTGCTGCACGGCCTCAGCGACGATCACACGCGCTGGGCGCGGCAGACGAGCATCGAACGCTACGTCGAAGGCCTGCCGCTGATCGTTGTCATGCCTGACGGCGCGCGGGGGTTTTACACCCGCCACAACCAGGGGCACGACTACGCGAAATACATCGCGCAGGATGTCGTGCAGTTCGTCGAGCGCAACTTCCCGGCGCGTCCGCGCCGGCAGAGCCGGTGCATCGGCGGCTTGTCGATGGGCGGATATGGCGCGCTGCGCATCGCCCTGGGGTATCCCGACCTGTTCATCAGCGCCACCAGCCACAGCGGCGCGCTGATGATCGGCTCGCGGAAGCGCAAGGGCACGGTGCTGGCTGACTGGGAGTATGCCCAGATTTTCGGCCGGAACCCCGTCGGTACGGATCATGACCTGCTGCACCTGGCCATGAATGCCCGGCAGGCTGGCCGCCTGCCGAAGATCCGCATCGACTGCGGGACGGAGGATTTCCTCTTCCAGGACAACCGCGAGTTCACGAAGCGGCTGACCGAGATGGGGGTTCCGCATGAGTACGAGGAGTTTCCCGGCGCGCACAACTGGACGTACTGGGACGAGCACGTCCAGGACGCGCTGAAGTTCCATGCGAAGCATCTGAAGTTGAAGGTGTGATGCACCGCCGAAACGGGAAGCTGATGCATGATGATTGATGCATGATGCATAGAGCGGAACGTCAGGGTGCGGCGCGGTGGCGCCGTTCAGATAGAAAGGATGGTTTCTGGAGAAGTTGATGGCAGGCTGCCTGAGCAGGCGCCGATGCCAAGGGGAGAAGAAGATGAGCAGGCTACAGCATCGTCGTCAGGTGCTTGAGTGTAATGCCGGCAATCTAAACGAGACAAACACGCAAGCCGAGTCAGCCCAGCGCGAAAGCTGGCTGGCGGTGATTGTCGAGCTGGTGGGTTACATCCTGGTCTTCCTGCTGCCGTTTGCGCTGATCGCGCTGATACCGACGAGCTGCACCTTACAGCGGATGCTGCAGGCGGAATAACAGGCGGCTGGCGGCGAACGTAGGGCACGCTATTGCGTGCCGG
>CALEKX010000086.1 GCA_937904525.1 uncultured Phycisphaerales bacterium | reverse complement strand
AACTCAACCAACAGCAGGTATAGGTGACAACTTCTGATCAGGACTTGACACGGAGAAGCAAAGAGACGAAGTTTCCCTTCGTCGCTCCGTTGCTTCGTCGCCCTTAGCCTCCCCCCTCATCCACCTCGTGCTCGGCTTTCGGATCCCGCGTCATCAGCTCGGTGATGGCTTCGATCGCGTCCTTGCCCTCAAACAGGACGGCATGGACGGCGTTGGTGATGGGCATCTCGACGTTGTAGCGGCGAGCCAATTCTATGACCGATTGCGTCGTCGGCACGCCCTCGGCGACGCTTTCCATCTCAGCCAGCACCTCGTGGAGCTTGCGGCCGCGGCCGATGGCTTCGCCGACGCGGCGATTTCGCCCCTCCGGGCTGACGCAGGTCGTGATCAGATCTCCCAAGCCGGCCAGGCCGTTGAACGTCTCCTCCCGCGCGCCCATCGCGACGCCGAGGCGGGTGATTTCGACGAGCCCGCGCGTGACGAGCGCGGCTTTGGCATTGTTGCCGGCTACCAGGCCATCGAGCGTCCCGGCGGCCAGGGCGATGACGTTCTTGGTTGCCCCCGCCAGTTCAACGCCGATCACGTCGCTGTTGGTGTAGACGCGGAACCACTGCGTTGACAGAGCCATCTGCACGCGGCGGGCAACTGACAGATCCTCGCTGGCGGCGACAGCCGTGGCTGGGAGGTAGCGGGCGATCTCGGCTGCGATGTTCGGCCCGCTGAGGGCCACCAGCGGCCAGTCGCAGCGCGGCCCCTCGTGGACCGACGGCTTGCCGCCGAGGACATCGGCGATGATCTGCGTCGGCCGCAGGAGCGTGCGGTTTTCGATGCCTTTGGCAACCGAGACGATCGGCACGCCCGGCGGCACGTGCGGCTTGAGGCGCTTCCAGACGTCGCGCATGTACTGCGTGGGAATGGCTGACAGGATCATTGTGCAGCCGTCGAAGCAGTCGGCGTCATTGGCGGTCAGCCGGACATTGCTGGGGATCCGCACGCCCGGCAGCAGCTTCCGCTGCTCGCGATCCTGAATCAGCCGCTCGATCGAGTCCTCAAACGCCCCCCACATGACGACGTCATTGCCCCCCTGCGTCAGCAGGATCGAGCAGACGGTCGCCATCGCTCCATCGCCAAGAATCGTCACACGTTCAGCCATAGGCCGGGAATTGTAACCAACGGTTTGACAGGTTTCCTGCGTCGCGCGGACCGTAACGCAAAGACGTCAGGGGCCAAGGCGGCCCGGTCCGCCGAGGCGGACCCAACAGACCCTTCGCCTTTTCGGGCAATGCCCGAAAATCACCCCGCGGGCGCGGCTTGGTTCAAACCGTTGCTTGTGGCCTTTGGCCAGTCCTGCGACAATGGTTTGCTGAGGTACGCCAATGTCCTGGATTGAAAACCGGTTCGAGGAAGGCCTGATCGTCACGAGCATGGATTTCGTCGTGAACTGGGCACGGCGCAACTCGCTATGGCCGATGACGTTCGGAATCGCCTGCTGCGCGATCGAGATGATGAGCCTGGGGGCCTCGCGGTTTGACCTGGACCGCTTCGGCGCCGGCGCGTTCCGCGCCACCCCCCGCCAGGCCGACCTGATGATCGTCGCGGGGACGGTTACCTACAAAATGGCGGATCGGATCAAGCGTCTGTACGAGCAGATGCCCGACCCCAAGTACGTGATCGCCATGGGCGCTTGCACCGTCGGCGGCGGACCCTACTACAAGTGGGGGTACAACGTGGTGAAGGGCGTCGACCTGGTCGTGCCGGTGGACGTGTATGTCCCGGGTTGCCCGCCGCGGCCGGAGGCGCTGCTTGAAGGCATCATGCGCCTGCAGGACAAGATCCGCCAGCAGACGTTGGCCAAGCAGAAGGCCGTTGCCTGATCGGCTGATCCGATCGGCTCAGCCGGCCCCTAGCCGTCCGCGCCGCCCTACTCGCCTTGTCCAGGCGGATTGCCTTTCTTTGTCAGCCCAAGCTGCTGCCATGTGAACAGCAGCACGTCGCGCGACTCGCTGGTCGCCAGCACGCCCTCCTTCACAAAGCAGCCGGCTTCCATGCTCAGATCGAAGTACCAGGCGGTGTAGACCGGCGCTTCGTTGATCGCGGCCAGATCGCCCTTCACGTGGTACACCTGCGGCCCGGTGACGGTCTGCACCAGCAGCCACTGCGCATCGGCTGACAGATCCGCAGCCGTGATCGGCACGCCGTTGGGCAGGTCCACCACATGCTCCAGCACGTGCGTATCGGCATCGTCGGTCAGCGGGAAGCGGTACATGGCCAGCCGCGCTGTCGGGGCTGGTTTCACGTTGCCGAACGCGATCTGCCCGAACTTGGACAGGAGATAGCCATAGCCGTCGTGGACGAAGAAGGCTTCGGAATCGAACGGCTCGGCTGGATAGGTCAACTGCCAGATGCGCTTGGGCTTGACGGGCTGGTCCGGCGGATTGGCAGGATCGGGCTCGTCAATTTGCAGGACCTGCACCTGCCGCCGTCGGCCGCCATTGTTGCCGATGTCGGCGATGTACAGGTGGCCGGCGTCGTCCACGGCGATGTCCTCCCAATCCGGGTTCCGCCCCATGATGGGCACTTCAGCCAGCAGCTTGCCCTCGCGGTCGACCGCGAAGATCACGGCTGGGTTGCCGCTGTCGTTGTGCGTCCAGTACACCCCCGGATACCGCCGCGAGGCGATGATCCCCGAGCTTTCAGCGATCGGCGGATGCTCCAGCCGGCCGATCACAAACTTAGACTGCTCAACGGTTTGTGTCGTTTGCCCCGCCGCCGCCGTTGCCCAGATCGCCGCAAACACCCCCACCGCCCAGATCATTCGCATCGCGTAAACCTCGCACATAGCCGGATGGTGGGATGACTTGTCGCACCCGTGCCGGCTTTTATGGTTGAAATCCACCGCAAACATCAGGTAATGTCTAAATATCAAGTCCAAGCGGCAACTGCATTTCTCGCCGCTCAGATATCTACAAGACGGGAGTGCCGAGATGATCACCTCTACGCACAACTTCCCGCCACTGCCCGAGATCGGGCATCCGGAATCCTGGTACGCCAAGCGAGCTCGTGAGGCTGAACACCGGGGTGAGCACTACGCCCACGACGCCTACAAGGTCGGCCAGTACATCACGCTTGCGCTCGATCAGCACCTGCCGTGGGAGGAGAAGCTTCGGTATTTCCGCCACGCGCTCAAGCGTCACTGCCAGCCGCCGCCCCTGCCCGATGAGGAGGTGTGGGCATTCTACAGCAGCCTGGCAGCCCTCGTCCGCGAATACGCCGGCCGCGAAGCCCTACGCATCGCCAGCAACGAGGACGACATGTACGCCGCTCGCGAAGCCATGGGCCAGCCGCTTGAGGCCATTGAGGATGACGCCGAGGTCTTCTTCGCTCGCCTCATCCCGGATGAGTGCCCCGAGTGGTTCTCGGAAGAAGATTACCGCCAGCTCATCCTGATCCGCGATCAGTGGATCTAGGCAGGCCTCCAGAGCAGCTTGGCCACCACCAGCCTCGGCCAGACAGATCGGCCGGGCACATCTGGGTTGCGCCAATGCCGCCCGATCCAGCCGATCGCGTCTCTCCTCGGCTGCGCGACGATGATATTCCGGCTCGATTCGTTACACTCACCCCCCATGCAGACCCGGCGTGAGTTGATTGTTGAGCCGATCGGCCTGGACGTGGAGACGCTGCCACGCCCGCTCGACTGGCAGCAACTTTTCGGAAATGACCATCCCGTCGAAATCGAGATCGGGATGGGCAAGGGAACGTTCATCACCGAGCAAGCCAAGGCCCGCCCGGAGGTCAATTTCCTGGGCATCGAGTGGGCTCGGTGGTTCTGGCGATACGCCTCCGACCGCCTGCGCCGCAACGGCTGCCTCAATGCCCGCACCGTCCGCGCCGAAGCCGGGTTCTTTCTGACCGAGTTCGTCCCCGACGCATCGGTCAGCGTCCTGCACATCTATTTCCCCGACCCCTGGCCCAAAGCACGCCACCACAAGCGGCGCCTCATCCAGCCAAAGTTTATGCCGCTCGTCGAGCGCATCCTCACCCCGGGCGGGCGGATTCAGGTCGTTACCGACCACCTCGGCTACTTCGAAGAGAACATCGAACCTTCCATCCGCGGCAGCGGTTTGAAGGTCATCGACTACAACACCCCCGCCACAGCCGGCGACGGCGAGTTCGTCGGCACGAACTTCGAACGCAAGTACGCGCGCGAAGGCCGCCCCTTCTACGCTATCGCCGCTCAGAAGTAGCTTGGCGTCACGCGAAGAGGCGAAGGGGTGTGAGAGCGCAAAGATCCCAAAGATCGCAGAGACTCCAAAGGATTTCTTGCGATTAGGGGAAGCAACCTGCTCTGATCATCTGTGGCACGGGCGTCTCGCACGTGCACCAGCCGATCGCTGGCTCATGTAGGGGCACATGACAATGCGCCCCACCTCGAACGCCAGCAGACATCCTGCGCCCATCGTTCCCGCCAAACACGGGGGTGCATTGCCATGCACCCCTATAAACCTATGCCCTCCCACCGCGCGCGACAGACCGCAGGGTCCGCTCTGGCGGACCGTCTTTCTGTGGGGTTCCACCATCCCGCACGTGCACCAGCCGATCGACGACTCAGGTAGGGGCACATGGCAATGTGCCCCCACCTCGAACGCCAGCAGACATCCTGCGCCCACCGTTCTTGCCAAACACGGGGGGTGCATTGCCATGCACCCCTATAAACCAGTGCTCCTCCCACCGATCGTGCAACCGACTGTAGGGGCCGCCTTGGGTGACCGTCTTCTTTTCTGTGACACGGGCGTCCCCGCACGTGAACCATCGCTGAAGATGCACGTGCCGGACGCCCGTGCCACAAGAACACTCTGCCCCTTTCTCCCTTTGTGATCTTTGAGTTCTTTGGGGTCTTTGCGCTTTCCTCCCGCCCTTCGTCGCTCCGTCGCTTTACCGCTCTCGAATCCCATTGGTGATCTCCCCCCAATCGGTACAATACGCCGCAGGGTACACCGAGCACGTCCCGCGGCAGGTAAGGGTCCGCATGAACTGGCTGCCCAACTTCCTCAACCTCAACACCGCTTTGCTCGCAGCCGCCATGGCCATCCCCGCGCTGCTGGTGCTCTATTTCCTCAAGCTGCGCCGCCGCGAAGTGCCCATCTCCTCCACCCTCCTGTGGAAAAAAGCCATCCAGGACCTGCAGGTCAACGCGCCCTTCCAGAAGCTCCGCCGCAACCTGCTGCTGATCCTGCAGATGCTGCTTCTGCTGCTCCTGCTGCTGGCCCTGGCGAGGCCCGTCATGAACATGGCACGCACCGCCGGGCAGATGACGGTCATCCTCATGGACCGATCCGCCTCCATGCAGGCAGTCGAAGCCGATGGCCGCACGCGCCTCGAAATCGCCAAGGCACGCGCCCGCGCGCTGGTCGATACCCTCGACCGCGGCGCGTCAGCCATGGTGATCGCCTTCGACGACTCGGCTGAGCCTGTCCAGACCTTCACCACCGACGCCAACGCCCTGCGCCGCGCCATCGACCAGATCCAACCGACCGATCGGCCCAGCCGCCTCAAGCTCGCCTACCAGCTCGCGGAAGCCCAGAGCAACTTCAATCCCGAGCAGCTCCGCAGCAATGTCCGCCCGGATGTGTGGGTCTTCTCCGATGGCCGCGTCCTCGATGCCGACGAGCTCCGCATCACCGGCGAAGTTCGCTACGAGAAAATCGGCTCAGCCGATCTGCCCAACGTCGGCATCGTCGCGATGTCCGCCCGACGCAACTACGAGCGGCCAAGCGAGGTGCAGGTCTTCGCGCGCCTCGCCAACTATGGCCCGGAGGTCGTCCAGACCGACCTGCAGCTCAGCGTCGCGATGATCGATCCAGCCGATCCGACGCGACTCAGCTTTCAGATCGTCCGGGCCGACGACGCCGTCCTCCTGCCCGAACGCTGGACGCCTGAGCAGCGCGACCAGGCGGAAAAGGAAGGCATCCTGCCCCGCGATGCCGTCGAGTTCACCATCGAGCTGACGACCGCGGCCGTCATCCGGCTTGAGCATCTGCCCTTCGGCTTCGATGCCATGCCGGCTGACGACGTTGCACAGGTCGTCGTCCCCCCGCCCAAGATCCTGCGGGTGGCGTTGGTGACGGAGGGCAACTACTGGCTGGAGAAAGCCGTCGCGTCATTGAACCTGCGCGATCCGGTGACGATCACGCCGGCAGCCTATGAGCGGGCCTTCGGCAATCCGCAGAGCGATCCATCGCAGTTCGATGTCATCATCTTCGACCGCTACGCGCCGTCCCAGCCGGAGCTTCTGCCGCAGGCGGGCAATTTCATGTGGATCGGCGCCATCCCCAACTGGCTGACGCTCAAGACCGTCCAGCAGAACGGCCAGCCGGTGATCGTGGAGGATGTGGGCGTCCTGGACTGGCAGCGCGATCATCCGATGCTGCGGCATCTGGCGCTGGGACGGCTTTATGTCGCGCAGGCGATGCGGCTTGAGGTGCCACCGCAGACCGAGCGGCTGATCGAGGGCATCGGCGGGCCGCTGCTGCTGCTGCATCGCGAGGGCCGAGCCACGCATCTGGTGCTCGCCTTCGACCTGTTTCAGAGCAACTGGCCGCTGCGCGTCAGCTTCCCGGTCTTCATGTACAACGCGATGCAGTACCTGGCCCTCGGCTCGGACATGAGCGTGCGGCAGAGCTTCACGCCCGGCGCAACGCCCATTATCCCCCGCGCCGCCCTCCAGCGAGCCGCCAGCCAACCCCGCCTGCGCCTCATCGGCCCCGACGGCACGCGTACCGTCGACATCCCCCCGCATGGGGATTTCGCCCTGCCGTCGCTGGACAAAGTCGGCGTCTACACGCTCGATCCCCCCATCCCCCAGTTCGAACAGTTAGCCGTCAACCTGCTCGACCCCAACGAAAGCAACCTCGTCCCCCTCGACCACGCCCCCGGCAACATCGGCGAAACCGTCGATGCCACCACGGCCCAGGCAAGGGTAGACCTCTGGTGGTGGATCATCGCCTGCTGTGCCCTGCCGCTGCTGTTTATTGAATGGTGGGTCTACACGCGGCGGGTGCATCTGTGAGTCGGTAGAAGGTAGAAGGCAGAAGACAGGATGGGCTACTGGCAAAGATCACGGCACGCCCTTCACTTGCGTTCGCAGCGATCCTTCCACACCGGGGTTCGACCAACCGTTCACAAGCGCAACTTGCCACACTGCAATCCAAACATAGGCCACTCCTCGGCTTCTCCCTCGAGACAGGAGTCTTTACAATAGTGGTATGCTCGATGATG
>CALEKX010000085.1 GCA_937904525.1 uncultured Phycisphaerales bacterium | reverse complement strand
TCACCACGGAGACACGGAGACGCAGAGAAGTGATGCGTGGTGATTGCTGCGTGAACCAAGCCGAGCTTCACGCATCAATCAACAATCATCACGGATCGATCCCTCCGTGCCTCCGTGTCTCTGTGGTTCAATCCCAGTCTGCATAGGCGAGGCGCCCATGCCATGCGGATCACGGATACGGCGTCTTCTTTGGTTCGTCGCCGGGAAGTTCAAGCGCGCCGACGAGATCCGTCAGGCGGTCGATCTTGTGACGCTCGAGATATGCCGTCAGGCCGTCGACGATCTTGTTGGGCGTCGCGGGGTCGACGAACAGGGCTGTGCCGATGCCGATGCCCGTCGCGCCAGCCAGGATGAACTCGACCGCGTCCTGCCAGTACTGGATGCCCCCCATGCCGATGATCGGCACCCCGGCATGCTTGGCGACGCTGCGGTAGACGCGGCTGACCAGATGCACGGCGATCGGCTTGATGGCTGGGCCGGACAGGCCGCCGGTCACATTCGCCAACCGCGGGCGGCGCTTCTCGATGTCGATCGCCATCGCGGTGAACGTGTTGACCAGCGAGAGGATGTCGGCTCCGCCGTCAACGGCGGCCCGAGCCGTCTGCGTGATGTCCTCAACATTGGGCGAGAGCTTCACGATCAGCGGCTTGTTGGGCAGGACCTTTTTCACCTCAGCCGTCAGCTCGCGCAGGCGGGCGGGGTGCGTGCCGAAGGTCAAGCCGTCTTTCACATTGGGGCAGGAGACGTTCAGCTCGACGGCAGCCACGACGTCCAGGCCGTTCATGGCTGCGCATGTCTGCGTGTAGTCGTCGTAGGAATGCCCCGCCACATTGACGATCACCGGGCAGGGCATCTGCCGCAGCCGGGGGACCTTCTCCTCAAGGAATCGTTTGAGGCCCACATTGGCCAGGCCGATCGCGTTGAGCATCCCCGCGCGCGTTTCGACAATCCTTGTCGGATTGTTGCCGGGCCGCTCTTCGAGTGTAATCGACTTGGTGACAAACGCGCCGAGGCGCGAAAGGTCCATGAAATCGGCGTATTCGTTGGCGTATCCGCACGTTCCCGAGCAGGTCATCGTCGGATTCGCCAGCTTCAGCCCCGCGAGATTGACGGATAGATCAGGCACGACCGGGATATTCTACGCCGGAACCCTTCCACGCAAGGGAGCGGGATCAAACCGCAGATAAACGCGGATGAACGCGGATGGATTGGGTGATTGAGTGAGCGGGGGATTGGGAGATCAGCTTACCAGGCGCACGCAAAGTTGTGGCGCGATGGCGTATAACGCCGGCGCCTCCTGGCCCGGTCATGCCGCGACTTCAAACTGCATTTTCTGGATGTTCGTAACGCGCTTGGAGGCGTCAAGCACTTCGATGGCGAGCAGATTGCCGTCGGCGTCGTAGTCCAGGATCACGCCGGGCTTGTCCTCGTCGCTCTCCGCCACCGGCACGTCCTCGCGCAGGAGTACGGTCAAGGTGTCGGTTTTGGGGTCGTAGGTGGCTTTCATGGTTGGCTCCAGTACTTATCGATTTTGCTCGTCCGATAGGCTGTGACCACCTCCGGTGGTGTTCGGTCAACATCCACAAACACCCGTAGAAGGTGCGAACCGACCTTGGCTTGTGCCACAACGCGGCCGGGGCGGACACCGAGCACCTGCACCGGCGCGCTAAGCACGGCGCGAAGGTCGGCTTCGCTGATGCCCCGCCGTGCAAGCTGCGCACAGGCATGGTCGGTGAGGATAGCCGACGATAGGTCGGGCATCGCCATATTCTACCCGCGCAGAAGCGGGATCAGAATCATCCATGTCTTTACCCGGCGATCGTTATCGGCCGGGTATGTCCGCTACGCTGGCATGAAACCGATTAAAGGCAAAGAGTTTGCCCTACTAAGATGCTAACATTCGTGGGCGAGGCGTGTCTGGTCGGGTATGGAGATGGTGCGCGGTTGGTCGCTCGGGGTTGCCTTTTGGGTAGGGGATTTGTCCCCGCAACGACGTTGCGCGCCCGTGCGCTGGAATGGCGTATGCCACCCCATTCGAACCCATTGCACGGTGTCGTCGAAGCCATCGAAACCGCGTTTCTCGAGTGCCAGGCGGGCCGGGGGGGTTCGAACCCATTGGCCGTGATGCAAAGGCAAACCCACTGGCCACTGTGCGCGATCGCGCGAACGATCGGCCGCGGGCGGGGCGGCGGATCGGCTGGCCGTTCTGCTTGATACCCCTCGGTTGGGTATGAATAATGCCCCGTCCCAGTGTTCGATCGCCGTATTCCCTGGATAAGGCCGGCAACTTTATGACTTCCGCGCAGATCCGCCAGCAGTTCATCGATTTCTTCGTGCAGCGGCATGGGCATACCTTCGTGCCGTCTTCGCCGGTCGTGCCCCATGACGACCCGACGCTGCTGTTCACCAACGCGGGGATGAACCAGTTCAAGCCGATCTTCCTCGGCCAGGAGAAGCGCGAATACACCCGCGCCGCCAACACGCAAAAGTGCATCCGCGCCGGCGGCAAGCACAACGACCTGGACGACGTCGGCCGGTCGCGCCGGCATCACACCTTCTTCGAGATGCTCGGCAACTGGTCGTTTGGCGACTATTTCAAGCAGGGCGCCATCGAGATGTCCTGGGAACTGCTGACCCAGGTCTTCAAGCTCGACCCCACGCGCCTGCACGTCTCCTGCTTCGAGGGAGATGAGAAAAACGGCATCCCCCGCGACACCGAAGCCGCTGAGATCTGGCGCAAGGTCGCCAACTGGGAGCAGTACGGCCACAAGTCCGACGACCACATCCATTTCTGCGGCAAGGACAACTTCTGGGAAATGGGCGAGACCGGCCCCTGCGGGCCGAGTACCGAGATCTTCTACGACCGCACCCCCGACAAGTCCGGCGGCCGGTACATCAACGGCGACGACCCGCGCGTGATGGAGATCTGGAACAACGTCTTCATCCAGTACAACCGCAATCCGGACCTGTCGCTCACGCCCCTCCCAGCCAAGCATGTCGACACAGGCATGGGCTTTGAGCGGATGGCGTCGGTCCTCCAGGGCGTCGACAACAACTACGACATCGACCTGTTCACGCCGTTCTGGGAGGCGCTCAGCAAGCTCAGCGGGCGCAAGTACACCAGCAAGTTCCCGCCGACCAACGCGCCCGACCCCGCAGCCGAGGCTGCAGATCCGCAGCTTCGCAGCGACATCGCCTTCCGCGTGATCGCCGATCACATTCGCTGCCTGACGTTCGCGCTGACGGACGGCGCCGTCCCCGGCAACGAAGGCCGCGGCTACGTCCTGCGGCGCATCCTGCGCCGCGCGGTGCGATTCGGCCGTCAGCAGCTCGACCTGCGCGAGCCGTTCCTGCACACGCTCGTGCCGGTGGTCGTCGATGTGATGGGCGATGCCTTCCCCGAGCTGAAGACCGATCCGAAGCGCGTGATGGAGATCATCAAGGATGAGGAAGTCAGCTTCGGCCGGACGCTCGATCGCGGCATTCAGCTTTTCGAGGAAGCCGCCGCCCGTTCGCACGAGACGCATCGCATCAGCGGCGAGGATGCCTTCAAGCTGCATGACACCTATGGCTTCCCGGTCGACCTGACGCAGATCATGGCAGCCGAGCGCGGCATGACGGTCGACATCGCCGACTACGAGCGGCTGATGGAAGAAGCCCGCGAGCGTGCCCGCGCCGGTGGCAAGGAAGGCGCGTCGCGCCTCTTCACGCTGCCGCCCGATGTGCTGGCGAAGCTCGGCGAGAAGGGCGTCGCGCCCACCGATGACAAAGCCAAGTACGCCGGCGCCCCGATCAGCGCGACCGTCGTCGCCATCTGGGACGGCCAGCAGCTCATCGACGAAACCCACGGTTCGGAAGCCGCCGGGCAGGGCGTGGCCATCATCCTCGACAAGACCAACTTTTACGCCGAGATGGGCGGCCAGGTCGGCGACAGCGGCGAGCTGCGCGGCAAAGACGCCGTCATGGCGGTTGCCACGACGCGTGCTGCCGGCGGGTATGTCCTGCATGTCGGCAACATGATCGAAGGCCACCTGCGCGTCGGCGATCAGGTGACGGCGACGCTCGCCAGCGTCCGCCCGCGCACGGAGAAAAACCACACGGCTACCCATCTGGCCAACTGGGCGCTGCGCGAGGTGCTGGGCGACGGCGTGCAGCAGAAGGGTTCGCTGGTCGATCCGGAGAAGCTCCGCTTCGACTTCTCGCATCCCAAGGCGCCGGAAGAAGGCGAGCTGCAGCGTGTCGAACAGCTCGTCAACCAGTGCGTCGAGAAGAAGCTGCCCGTCTACGCCGAGGAAGCCCCGCAGGAGCAGGCGCTCAAGATCAACGGCTTGCGCGCCGTGTTCGGTGAGAAGTATCCGCCGATGGTCCGCGTCGTGTCGATCGGCGTGCCTGTGGGCGAGCTGCTCAAGTCGCCGGACAAGGCCGACTGGCGGCAGTATTCGATCGAGTTCTGCGGCGGCACGCACCTGAAGAACACAGCCGATGTCGGCGCGTTTGTCATCACGGCTGAGGAATCTGTCAGCAAGGGCATCCGGCGTATCGTCGCCCTTACCGGCGAAGCCGCAGCCGAGGCGAAGTCGCTCGTGCAGCGCGTCGATGAGGCGATCGCACAGGCTCGCAAGACGCCCGAGGAACAGCTCCCGGGCGCGATCAGCGGGCTGTCGAAGCTGCTGGCATCGCCGAACCTGCCGCTGCTGGCCAAACGTCGCGGGCAGGCGGCGGTGGCTGAGCTGCAGGCGAAGTACAAGCAGTGGGAAAAGGCGCAGAAATCGGCTGGCAGCGAGGGCATCGATGCCGTCGCGCTGGCTGGTGAGCTGCTGGCCAAGGCGGAGGATCTCGGCGGCGGCAAGCTGATCGTGGGCGACATCCCCGGCGCTTCGGACGATCAGCTCCGCAGCGCGATGGACTCGCTGAAGAAGAAAGCCGGCAGCTACGCCATCATGCTCGGCAGTGCCGGCGATGCGAAGGTCACCTTCGTGGCAGCCGTCAGCGATGATCTCATCGCCAGGGGCCTCAAAGCCGGCGACTGGATCCGCGAGACGGCCAAGGTCGCCGGCGGTGGCGGCGGCGGCCGCCCGCAGATGGCCCAGGCCGGCGGTAAGGATCCGTCGAAGCTGCCTGATGCCCTCGAAACCGCGCGGGCGGTTGCGCGCAAGGCGATCGGGTGATATCGATTTTGGATTGCGGATTTTGGATTTGGTCGTCGCGCGGCTGACGTGTATCTGCTTTCTGGGGGGCCATTTCACCACAGAGACACGGAGACGCGGAGGAGTGATGCGTGGTGATTGATGCGTGATCGCGATGCGGCACGCGTTAAACTCGTGGCGCGGGCGTCTCGCCCGCGACTTTCGGCGCGCAACGCGAGCAAGATCCCAGCGCCACAGTAGGGCAGGCTATTGCCTGCCG
>CALEKX010000084.1 GCA_937904525.1 uncultured Phycisphaerales bacterium | reverse complement strand
GCTGCCTGCTGCCTGCTACCCCCGGCCGGCTATGCTCCCCGGCCCCCTTCGCGTAACATATCGCCGCCATGGCGTACTCGTTCCGCGACATCCTGCTGAAACTGTGCGACCGCAATGACCTGACGCGCGAGGAGGCGCGTTTCGCCTTCGAGACGATCATGGACGGTGCCGCGTCCGAGGCCCAGATCGGCGGTTTGCTGGTCGGTCTCGCGGCCAAGGGCACGACCGTCGATGAGCTGGTTGGCGCCGCCAGCGTCATGCGGGAAAAGGCCATCCCGATCACCTGCAAGTCCTCGAGCCTCGTGCTGGACACCTGCGGGACGGGCGGCGACGTGCGCGGGACGTTCAACATCTCGACCACGGCTGCGATTCTGATCGCCGCCAGCGGAACGCCGGTGGTCAAGCACGGCAACCGCTCGGCTTCGTCGCGGTCGGGGTCGGCCGACGTGCTGGAAAAGCTGGGCGTTCGGCTGGACGTCCAGCCGCAGCAGCTCGAAAAATGCCTTGATCAGGCGGGCATCTGCTTCGCCTTCGCCCGCAACCATCACCCGGCAATGAAGCACGTGGCCGCCGCCCGGACATCGTTGGGGATCGTGACGATCTTCAACCTGCTGGGGCCGTTGACCAATCCGGCACGGGCCCGCTACCAGCTCCTGGGCGTCTTCGCCGCGGAGCTGACCGACAAGCTGGCGGCGGTCCTGCGGCAACTCGGCAGCGTGCGGGCATGGGTCGTCCATGCCGAGGACGGCCTGGACGAGATTTCGACCCTCGGCCCAACGCGGATCAGCGAGCTTCAGGACGGCGAGGTCCGGACCTGGCGGCTGGACTGCCGCGAGTACGGGATCCCGTACGCCCGGTTATCGGACCTTCAGGTGCAGAGCGTCGAGGAGTCGGCTGAGGTCATCCGGTCGGTCGTCCGGGGCGACAAGGGTCCCGCCAGGGACATTTCCGTGCTCAATGCCGCGGCTGGGCTGGTGATCGCCGGCCGCTATCCGGACCTGCCGGCCGCGATGGCAGCCGTCCAGCAGGCGATCGACTCCGGGGCCGCCCAGAGGACGCTGGACCTGCTGATCCGCTGTTCGCAGGAGCAATAACCGTCGTTTCGGAGCCCGGCAGGATTGTCACCAGGCAAGAAAACACCCCCCCGTTCGCCCACCGGCTCTGATATAGTATTGCCATGGCAACGGCAGCGCGATCAGGGGGATTTCTCAGAAACTGATACCGCATCGAAGCCAACGCGCATATAGCGATGCGCCAGGCGCAACGCCGCAGGGAAAGGTGAATCTGTCTTGATGAGTCCGACGCCAAAACGCCGCAGAACATCCTCGGCCGCCACCCCCCCGGGAGGCTCCGTATCCGCCTTGCGCGGTTCGGACGAGTCGACCAGAACACCGAAAGGAGCAGGTCATGCCCGCTAGCCATGCTGATGATGCCAGCCGGCCAATGCGGGTGGACCTGCATGTCCACACCTGCGCCAGCAACCGCGCCGCCGAGGCCCTGCTCAACGCCATCGGCTGCCCCGAATGCTACAGCGACCCCACCGAGGTCTATGACCAGGCCACGCGCCGCGGCATGGACTTCGTCGCCGTGACCGACCATGACTCGATCGAAGGCGCGATGACCCTGGCTGATCGCAGCAATGTCATCGTCGGCGAGGAGCTGACCTGCTGGTTCCCGGATGACCGCTGCAAGATGCACGTGCTGGTCTGGGGCATCACCCCCGAAGACCACGAAGCCCTCCAGGCCCGTGCCGATGACATCTACGAAGTCGCCGCCTATATCGAGCAGCGGCGCATCGCCCATGCCGTCGCCCATCCGATCTACCGCCAGAACGACAAGCTCGAGCGATGGCACCTCGAGCGGCTGATCCTGCTGTTCAAGGGGTTCGAATGCCTCAACGGCGCGCACAGCGCGCTGCATCGCCAGGCCTTCGAGCCCTTGCTGGACAACCTCACGCCGCGCGAGATCGAGCGGCTGGCAGCCAAGCATCTGATCGCCCCACGCTGGCCGCAGCCGTGGATCAAGGCCCGCACGGCGGGCAGCGACGATCACGGCCTGCTCAACATCGGCCGGACGTGGACGGAGTTTCCCCCGGGCACGCGTACGGTCCAGCAGGTCCTGGACTGCCTGCGCGAAGGCAACTGCAAACCGGGCGGCGAAGCCGGCAGCGGCATCAAGCTGGCGCACAACTTCTTCGGCGTCGCCATCCGCTACTACAGCCGAAAGGTGCTGCCCCCCACGACCCGTCCCAATATGGCGACGGTCCTGCTGCAGACGCTGGTGGGCGATCGCCCCATGCCGCAGAAGTGCGAGCTGGCGGGCATGGTCGTGCGCCGCAAGCTCCGCCGCTTCGGCCAGGCGATCGTCTCCCCGTTCAGCCGCCGCAAGACGGGCGGCACGGCGTCGATCCTGCGGGACTCGTTCCTCGAATCCGTCCGCACCCACCTGCCCCAGCAGGATGCCCTCAAGAACGCCCTCAAAGCCGGCCTGCCGCCGCTGGGCGAGCATGAGGAAATGTTCGAGTTCGCTTCGAAGCTCAACCGCGATGCAGCCGATGCGATCGTCTCAGCGATCGATCGCGCGATCCGCGATGGGCGGTTCTCCGGCCTGTTTGACGGCATCTCGGCGGTGCTGGCGCAGCAGTTCCTGCTGCTGCCCTACTACTTCTCGTTCTTCCACCAGAATCGCGAGCGACATCTGCTTCGGAGACTGACCGGATACGGCATGGAACGCCCCAGCAAGGAATACCGGGTCGGCCTGTTCACGGACACCCTGGATGACGTCAACGGCGTGGCGCGGTTCATCCGCGACATGGCTGAGCAGGCGCGCCGCAAGGACTACCAGTTCACGATCCACACCTGCTCAAATCACGAGCGGTTCAACATCCCCAACCGCCGCAACTTCGAACCGATTCTTTCGCGCCGGCTGCCGTTCTACCCCGAGCTGGAGCTGAATCTGCCGCCGGTGCCGGAAATCCTCGAATGGGCCGACCGCCAGCAGTTCGACGCGATCCACGTCAGCACGCCCGGCCCGATGGGCCTGTGCGGCTGGCTGGTCTCGAAAATGCTGCGCATCCCGCTGTTGGGGACGTATCACACCGACTTCCCCGCGTACGTGCAGAACCTCACGGGCGACCATCGCCTCACGCAGGGCACGACCGCCTACATGCGGTGGTTCTACCGGTCGATGCACACGGTCTTCTCGCGCAGCCGCGACTACCAGCAGAGCCTGATCAAGCTGGGCGTGCCGCAGGAGAAGCTGTCGATGATCCTGCCGGGCATCAACACCGACAAATTCCACGTCCGCCATCGGGACGTGTCGGTCTTCGAACGATTCGGCGTTCGCGAGCCGCGGCGGCTGCTGTACATCGGCCGCGTCAGCCTCGAGAAGAACCTGCGCCTGCTGGTCGAGACCTACAAGCAACTGTGCGCCCAGCGGACGGATACCGCGCTGGTCGTCGCCGGCGACGGGCCCTACTCGCAGGAGATGCGCAAGGAACTTGCGGACTACCCGCTCTACTTCCTGGGCTATCAGCCGGACAAGGTCCTGGCGCAGCTCTACGCCAGCAGCGATCTGTTCGTCTTCCCGTCGCGCACCGACACGCTCGGACAGGTCGTCATGGAGGCCCAGGCCTCCGGCCTGCCGGTCATCGTCAGCGACGAGGGAGGCCCGCAGGAGATCACCGATGACGGCGTCACCGGCGTGGTCGTGCATGGCGAAGACCCAGCCGAGTGGTGCCGCACGATCCTGCGCCTGCTGGATGACGAGCCGACGCGTCTGCGCATGGCGCGCAACGCACCGACGCGCATCAATCGGTTCTCGCTGGAAAAGACGTTCGAAGCGTTCTGGGACGAACACGTCAGCGCCATCGAGGCCCACTTCAGCGCCGCGGGCGCTGCCGGCGCGGCACTTGCGCATCAGCCTGCCGTGTCCGTCTAGTTCACGCTCGGGATCATCACACCGATGGAATCGTCCACTCGACAAGCTGCTGCGCGGACAGGGCACCTGAGATCGGACGATCTGTGGGCGCTGATCAAAGATCTGCCCGAAGCCGCCATCATCGCCGACGCCACGGGGCAGGTCCTGGCGGCCAATCGCTGCGCAGCCGACATGTTCGGCTACGACCTGGAAGCCGATGCCCCCCGCCACCTGAGCGACGTGATGCAGATCTACGAGCTTCGGCAGCTCGACGGCGATCTGCTGACCATCGACGAGTGGCCGCTGGCCCGCGCCCTGCGCGGCGAGCAGTTCTCGGACATGCCGGTCGAGGTGCGCCGGCTGGATCGGGGAACCAGCGTCGTCTGCAGCTTCAGCGGATCTTGCTCGCGGGATGAAAACGGCGCGGTGCGCCTTGGCATCATCACTGCGCGGGAGATCACGCAGATCACGCAGGCCAATCAGGAACTTCAGAGCACAGCGGCGTTTTACCGCCGGCTGCAGGATTCCATCCCCCATCTGCTGTTCACGATGGACAACGGCCGACAGTTGCGCTACGTCAACGCGCGATGGCGCGAATACGTCAGCATGGACGCCGCGCAGGTCAATGCCGTCGGCTTCGAAAGCCTGATCCATCCGGACGACCGCGCCGCCGGCCGATCCGCGATGACCCAGGCCTTCATGGCCAACCAGAACGTCGACGTAGAGCTGCGTCTCCGTGGCGCCAGCGGCCAGCATCGCTGGTTCCTGCTGCATCTGTCGCCGATCGACGCGCCGCGCGGATACACCGCCCAATGGATCGGCATCGCCACCGACATCCACGATCTGAAAATGGCTGAGGAACGCATCCGCCGCAATGAGCAGCGGCTGCGCCTACTCACCACCGTCAGCACCGACGGCATCTGGGAATGGGATGTGGTCAACGACCGCGTCTACATGTCCGATCGCCTGTTCCAACTGCTGGGCGAAACGCCGCCGCGCCAGCCGATGACGCAGCAGTGGATGGTGGACCGCGTGCATCCGGAAGACCTGCCGGTGCGCCAGCAGAAGATGCGCGATCATCTGGAGCGCAACCTCCCATACACCATGGAGCTGCGCATTCGCCGCGGCGACGGCACCTACGGCCATTTCATCACCCACGGCATCGCCGAGCGGGACGCCTCCGGCCGGCCGATCCGTGTCGTCGGAACGATCGACGACATCACCGATCGCCGCAGGTACGAACAGGCGCTGCGCGAAGCGCGTGACGCAGCCGAGGCTGCCAATCGCGCCAAGGATCATTTCCTGGCGATCCTTTCGCACGAACTGCGCACGCCGCTGACGCCGGTGCTGCTGTTCAGCTCTTCGCTGGAACGCAACCCCAATCTGCCGGAGGACATCCGCGGCGACCTGGCGCTGATCCGCCAGCAGATCCAGCTTGAGGCTCGCCTCATCGATGACCTGCTGGACCTGACGCGCATCCAGCGGGGCAAGATGCTGCTGAGCACCGAGACGATGCACCTGCACGACGTGCTTCGGCGCGTGGCCGGGCTGAGCACGCCCGATGCCCTGGCCAACGAGATCCAGCTCGTGCTCGATCTGGGGGCGAAGGAAGACCTGGTCGACGGCGACCCCGCCCGCCTTCAGCAGCTTTTCGCCAACATCGTGAACAATGCCATCAAGTTCACGACTTCCGGCGGAACGATCGAGATCCGCTCGTTCAACGAAAACGAGCAGATCGTTATCGAAGTGCGCGATACGGGCATCGGGATCGCAGCCGAAATGATCGGGCGCATCTTCAATGCGTTTGAGCAGGCGGATCAAACCATCACCCGGCGCTTCGGCGGGCTGGGCTTGGGGCTGACGATCGGCAAGGCGATCGTCGAGATGCACAACGGCCGCATCTCGGCACGCAGCCCGGGCACGGGGCATGGGGCGACGCTTCGCGTCGAATTGCCCCTGCTCAAAGGCGCATCCCCCGCGCGTCCGGAGCCGCCGGAGGTGCATGGCGGCAGCCGGCAGCGGGTCCTCCTGGTCGAGGATCACGAACCGACCCGGCAGATCGTCGAGCGGCTGCTCGAGCGGATCGGGTTTGATGTCATCTCGGCTGGCGGCGTGGCGACGGCCCTGCATGCAGCCAGCCGGCACCATTTCGATATCCTCCTGTCGGATATCGGGTTGGGTGACGGCAGCGGGACCGACCTTCTCAAGCAGCTCCAGCCCGGCCGGACGTTCCGGGCGATCGCCCTCAGCGGGTATGGGACCGATGACGACATCAAGCGAAGCCTCGATGCCGGCTTCGAGGCCCACCTGGTCAAGCCGGTCGACATGGACAAGCTCGAAGCCGTCCTGCGGCAGGTCAGCACCTAGCTTCGCCCCCGCCCGACCGCAATTCCGCACCATTCAGGTCCCCTTGCGAGAATGCCGATATCTTCGGCATGTCGTTATCGCCGTCGGCTCCGCCCCGAGCCGTCATCCACAGCGGGGTAGCTCAGTTCTCGCCGGCTGAGTGTCGCTTCCTCGATGCGCTTGAACGTCGCAGCCTTCTGTATTTCATCGAACAGACCGATGCACACAGCGGCATGACGGCCGATCGCGCCTGTGCCGACGGTGTCGCCGCCGAGGCGGCCACGTCGCCCGCCAGTTCGGCAGCCTGCGGGTTCGCGCTCAGCGCCTGGTGCATCGCGGTCGAACGGGGCTGGATCAACCGCTACGAAGCCATCGAGCGCGTGCGACGCACGCTGGGGTTCCTGCTGCACGATGCCCCCCACCGCAACGGGTTCTTCTTTCACTTCATGCACCGCCGCACGGGTGAGCGGGCGTTTCGGTGCGAGTTCTCCTCGATCGACACCGCCCTGCTGATGGCCGGCGTGCTGACGGCGCGGCAGTTCTTTGACGACGATGCCGAGATCCGGCTGACGGCGACGGCGCTGTTTGAGCGCGTCGACTGGCCATGGATGCTCAACGGCGGGCGGACGCTGAGCATGGGCTACAAGCCGCGATACGGATTCCTGCGGCATCGCTGGGACACGTTCAGCGAACATCCGCTGATGTATCTGATGGCGATGGGATCGGAGTCACACCCCCTGCCGGCGGACTGCTGGTGGGCGTGGGAGCGCGGGCCGGTTGTGACGTACGCGGGCCGGACATTCATGCAGTGTCCGGCGCTGTTTGTGCACCAGTTCCCGCATGCCTGGATCGATTTCCGCAACCTGCGCGGCGATTTCGGCAGCCTGTGGCAGAACAGCGTCGACGCGACACTGGCGCATCGGCAGGCATGCATCGACCTGGGCCGGCAGGAGCCGGAGCGTTTCGGGCATTACACCGAGGACTGCTGGGGCATCACGGCTTCGGATTGTCCTCAGGGGTATCACGCCTGGGGCGGACCGCCGATGACGAAGAACGTTGACGGCACGGTCGTGCCGTGCGCGGCGGCTGGATCGCTGCCGTTTGCGCCGGTGGAATGCCTGCAGACGCTGCGGGCGATGCGTCGGGACTACGGCCAGCGGATCTGGCGGCGGTATGGGTTTGTCGATGCATTCAATCCGCGCACCGGCTGGCAGAGCACGGATGTCGTTGGCATCGACGTGGGGATCACGCTGCTGATGGCTGAGAACGCCCGCAGCGGCGCTGTGTGGCGATGGTTCATGCAGACGCCGGAAATCCAGCGTGGCTTGCGCGCCGCGGGCATGATCCGTGGAACGCCCCGCCGAAGCCGGCGCGTGGCGTGAATGCGCGGTGTGGACAGTGGGCGATAATCAGAACTACCATTGCGCTATTTGTTGCGTAAGACCTTAGCCCGCCCCTGCGAGTTCACTTCGTCGTAGTCTCTCAGTCTCTTAGTCTCTCCCCACCCTTCGTCACTTCGTCGCTTCCGCGCAATCACGTCTCCGACCGCCCTGCCGTTCGCTGACGGAACTGCGTGGGGGACATTCCTTCGACTGCGCGGAAGATGATGCTGAAGCGTGCCGGCGATGTGATGCCGCAGGCTTCGGCGATCTGAGCCACCGTGAGCTTGGTGTCGATGAGCATCTGCTTGGCCCGCTCGACTTTGATGCGGTGGATTTCGTCGAGGATCGTGCGGCCCAGCACGCGGCGGAAGCGCTTCTCCAGGGGGCGGCGTGACAGCGGCACGGCTGCGAGCACATCCTGCACCGTCAGCGGTTCGGAGGCGTGCTCGCGGATGAAGCGCAGTGCGTGGCGGACGTCGGGCTCGTCGATGGCGAGGATGTCGGTGGAAACGCGCGTCGCCACGGCCAGCGGCGCGACGACGGGCGGCTTGTCGGGGATGGGGCGACCGTTGAGCAGGTCGTCGAGCATCCTGGCTGCCAGGTAGCCCTGCCGCTCGAGATCCAGGCGGATGGAGGAGATCGGCGGCTCGGCGAGGCGCTCGATGAGGGGGTCGTCGTCGCAGCTCAGCAATGCGACCTGCTCAGGGATCGCCAGCCCCACATCGCGGCAAATCGACTGCACTTCCAGCGCGGAGACATCCTGCAGCACCGCCAGCCCCACCGGCAGCGGCAATCGCCGAAGCCAGCGGGCGATCGTGCGGCGGCGGGCCTGGCCGGTCACATCCGGCGGCATGACAAGCACATGCGGCTCGTAGCCGGCTTCGCGGATCGCGTCGGTGAACGCCCGCCGTCGGGTTTCGAACCAGTGCGTCGGCACGGACTGGAGGAACGCGAAGTGGCGCAAGCCGCGTTCCAGCAGGTGCCGGGCTGCCATCCGTCCGACGGCGACGTTGTCGGTCAGCACGCTGGGAAACAGCGGATCCGCGCGCACGCTGGAGATGTTGACCGTCGGCACGTTCAGCGAAAGGACGACGTCCTCGGACTTGCGGTCATGGCAGGAGGCGATCAGGCCGTCGATCTCCCCCATCGCCCCCAGGTCCGACGGCCCATAGACGGCCACGTCAAACTCCCCATGGCTCCACGGATAGCGGTGGACCAGCGTCCAGCCCACAACATGTGCGTAGCTGGCGACAGCCATGAAGATGCCGCGTCCATGGGCCGCCAGCAGATCGATGTACAGGCCGATGCGCCGGCGGCGGCGTCGGGGACGGCGTTGTCGGGACCTTGCCATGCCATCCAGTATATCTTCTGGACGTTTTTCGGAAAGAGATAGACGCAATAACGTCTGGCCGGCTGTCAAAGGCGTGATAGAGTTTCGTACAAGCGGATTAGGGGGGACAAAGTCTGGCAAATCTTCAGTCTTTACGGAGGTACGGAATGTCGGTCATTTCAAACACTTGGGTGCGCACGTCTCTGCTCGTAGCCGCTGCCGGTCTGATGGTGCCGACGATGGCGGAGGCAGCCAATTACTACCTGCATGCCAATCTTACAACCGCGACCTTTGACCAGAAGGATGTCTGGTTCGACGACCCCGTCGCCGGAAACACCATGCTGGACAATGGCGACGCGTTCGCCGGCCACAACTTCTACTCCAACGGCTTCCAGGTGCGTTCCGGCACGACCAACTTCACGCTCGGCGACAGCACAACCACCCTCTACACCAACAGCAAGCTGCTGGTCCGTGCCGGTCCGGCCAATAAGATCACGATCCCGAACCTCGTGCGTGAAGGCCCTTCGCAGATCGCCGCAGGCTCGGGCGATGTCGCGCTGGTCGTCGGCAATCTCGTCAACGATGCCCAGACGAGCATCACGGGCGATGGCACGACGGGCCGCAAGCTGTCGCTGACCGTCACCACGCTCAGCGGCGCAGCCAATATCTCGCTGACGCAGCGGGTCACCCTCAACCTTTCCGTCAGTGATGCCAGCGGCTTCACGGGCACGATCACCTGGGGTGACGATTCCGAAGCCGTGCTGAACTTTGACAGCCCCCTGAACAGCAGCGGCAGCCTGATAGCTCCGGCCAACGCGCGCATCCTGCTCGATCAGGATGTGTCGTTCACGTACGTGAAACTGGGCGATGATGTGCTGGCTCCCGGGACCTACCAGTACGAAACGCTGAAGGCGACTTACGACCTGATGTTTCAGGACATTGCCGATAGCGGCCAATGGGGCTCGATCACCGTTGTGCCTGAGCCGGCCGGGCTGATGGTGCTGGCCAGCGGCCCGGTGTTGGCGCTTCGGCGACGCCGGATGCCGTAAACCGGCAAAGCTATGTTTTCGATTGGGTTTTCAACAGGAAGGTTGTTTGAGATGTTCTGTCGTGCACTGGTGATGACGGGCTTGCTGTGTGGCGTGGCGCTGGCTGATGCGGCGCAGCCCACGGTCGGCGGCGGAACGGTGGATGCGCCGGCTGTCGGGCCGGGACCGTCGTTCGGCGTCGGCGAAGGCAAGAAGTTCGTGCTCGTCAAGAACTGGGACTTCGGTGCGGATGGCACGATCCGCAACATCGAAGAGATGAACGAGCACTTCCAGTATCACGACCAGTTCGGCACGTTCGCCAACGGCACGAAGTATGGCGCCTGGATCGTGGCGCCCGACGCATCCCGCGCCATCACCTACAACGGCCACAAGCAGCCGGTGGAAGGCGTCAACACTGACCGACCGGTCCGTGAGCTCACCGAGAACTCGATCAAGACTTATGTCGTACCGCTGGATGGGGCCACACGTGTGCATCCGACCGAGCAGAAGGCCGGCAGCGGCGCGTTCCAGGCGATCTGGACCCTCCCCAACGGCGGCTCGCGCCTGGGGCGGGATATCATCTGGGAGACGCGCGTCCGCTATAAGGCGGTGCCCTACTTCTGGTTCAGCCTGTGGGTCTCGGGCAACAAGTGGAACCGCGGCGCCGAGATCGACCTGATCGAGAGCTTCGGCTACGACAACGGCAACGGCTACACCAATTTCGAGGGCAAGTACTGGCACTCCAGCCCGGTCGGCGGGACGCGCGAGTTCAACTACCACTCGAGCTGGTCGCGCGGGATGGCGCATTTCGGCATCACGCAGTTCGACCCGACCGAGTGGCATGTCTGGACGCTGCACTACCGTGCCGACGACACGTTCACCGCGTATGTCGACGGCCGCAAGGTGCAGGAAGGAACGATGCACTGGACGCTGGGAACGAAGGAAGACGGCGAGCCGATCAACATGAGCTTCATCTTTGATGCCTCATGGGGACATCGCCAGGTCAAGAGTGTGAATCACTGGCTGGATGCTTCGGAACTGCTGAAGCTGGAGTACGAGTTCGATTACAGCCGCGTGTATCTCAGTGATGACGCGGACTAGCGGCACGGTGGCCAGGCGAGCTGTCCGTGGCGTGCCGGTGTGACATGGAAAAAGGAGTTCGACCAATGCTCCGTCAAAGAACCTGCCGCGTGCAACGAGGCGCATTTACACTGGTGGAACTGCTTGTTGTCATTGGCATTATCGCCCTGCTGATCAGCATTTTGCTGCCGGCGATCCAGAAGGCCCGGGCATCGGCGGATTCCGTGGCCTGTCAGAGCAACCTGCGGCAGATTGCCATCGCCAACACGATGTACCAGAATGAGAACGGCGGACACTTCGCACCGTTTGCGAAGCTGAAGTCGCAGCATGAGTACTGGAAGGATCCCAAGTCACGGGATCGATGGTTCCACTACCTCGAACCGTTCACGCGGACCTACGCCGTCTTCAACTGCCCCGTGAACGACCGGGCCTATCCAGACTGGTCGGTGCAGAACAGCGATCAGGCCGATCCGTCCTGGCTGATCCGCGGGCGTTCGGAAGTGGGCGCGACAGCCAACTACGCCTACGTCAGGGGTGTCGGCCGCTATGAGCAGGAGCCCGGCGAACCGCCCAGGACACTGATGGATCTTCGCCGCCAGCTGCGCGCCTCAGGCACCGAAGTGGAGGTCAACGACTTCATCATCTTGGCTGACGGCCAGTTCTGGATCGCCAACTGCAGCGATATGACACCCGATGACGCGCTGGGCCATCCGCGGCGATTTGTGCATCCCGGCGGCTCGCTGAATGCGGCGTTTGCAGACGGGCACGTCGAGAACCTCCGCCGCGATCAGCTGCGGTTCAACATCCCCTGGCCGAACAACTGGATCATCGCGGCCAAGCCGGGACGCTAAGCAATCCATCCGGCGCCGCCTGAACGGTGCGTCATCATCATCACGGTCGCCTGGCTGAGGAAGCATCAGCCGCAGCGGCTTCGCGGCGGGCCAGGTCAAGCGCCTCCTGGCGGCTGGTGATTCGGCCTTCAAGCTGCGCGTCATAGATCCGCTGGAGGATGAGCTTGAAGATCGGGCCGGGTCTGAACCCCGCCGCGACCAGATCATCCCCCGTGATCAGCGGCGGCGGCGCCACATCGGTCCCAGCCAGCTGATCGAACTGCTGCTGCAGCCAGTCGATTCGCTGACCGTGCTGCCCCACCTGGCCGATGGCCTGCAGGAGATGGCGCGTTTCGGCGGCGTGAGGTGAAGCCAGCAGGCGCTTCATCGCGGCGACAGTTGGCTGGGCGTCGGCCAGCATCGCGCCAGCCCACTCGAGTGTGTCCCGCATCAGCTTCTTTTCGTCGTTGCTGATACGCAGGGCTTTGCGACAGGCCCGCACCGCCGTCTCGATGACCGGCGGCTGAAGCAGAACGCGCACATCCGCATCCGCGGGCATCGGCTGCCACTGCCAGCACAGCGTCGCAGCCGCCAGGGCTTCGCCGAACGCCAGCGGCTGATCCGGCGCCATTTTCGCGAAGATCGAGCGGGACGGCTCGTACGCTTTGCCCTCCTCTGCCGGGATGAAGCGGAAGATCTGCTGCACCAAGCTGAGCTCCCACAGCATCGGCCAAGCCAACCGGCGCGTCACAGGGCAGAGCATCAGGCGCAGCTCCTCGGCAATCCGCTCGGGGCTGATACGGATCAACTGCGGCGCGTGGCGGCTGATCGCGCCAGCCGTCGCGGGATCGAGCTGCAGGTCGAACCGTGCGGCGAATCGCACCGCCCGCAGCAGCCGCAGGTGATCCTCAGCAAAGCGTTCGTCCGGGTTGCCGATGGCACGCAGGCGGCGCGCCTGCAGATCCTCCCTGCCGCCGACGTAGTCGATCACGCGGTTTTCGATGGGATCGAGGAACAAGCCGTTGATCGTGAAATCCCGCCGGCGGGCGTCCTCCTCGGCTGAGGTGAATCGGACGCTGCTGGGGCGGCGGCCGTCGACGTAGGTGCCCTCCGAGCGGAAGGTGGCGACCTCGATGACGCTTCGGCGGTGGCGGACGAGGATGACGCCGAAGGCCTGGCCGACGGCCTCGGTCCGGCTGAACAGCTCGCGGACGCGCTGCGGTGGCGCATCGGTGGCGATGTCGTAGTCGGTGGGCGTCAGGCCCATCAGCTCATCGCGCACGCAGCCGCCGGCGAAGTAGGCGACATGGCCGGCTTCGCGCAGGCGGCGCAGGACAGCCAGTGCGTCTTCGCGCAGGCATGGCGGCTTGGCGGATGAGCGGATCGGCTGGTCCATCGATGTGTTGAAGAATACCGCTGCGCCCGGCGGGCGGGTAGTGCGCGGCGGTGACAAGCAGTCTTTCGTGGCCGGGGCTACCAGCCCATGAACTTCCGCAGAAGCGTGGCGCGGGCATCCCCGCCGGCGCACCCTGGCTTGCGTGAGAAGCGAGGGCGAGACGCCCTCGCCACGGGGTGAGCTGGCGAGGACTGCCACGTTGATGCATGACGCAAGGGCTGCCCACGTCACCATCTGTGCACGACGGACGTGCCACTCCTGGCCTCATCATACAATACAGAAGGCCCCGGGCGGTGAATGCCCGGGGCCTTGGATTTCACAATCGACTGATCAGGCAGTGGCCTTAGATCAGGCCGTCCTGCTTGGCCATGTGGAGCAGCAGGTCGACAACGCGGTTGGAGTAGCCCCACTCGTTGTCGTACCAGCTCACCAGCTTGAAGAAGTTGCTGTTCAGCTCAATGCCGGCGCCGGCGTCGAAGATGCTCGAGCGCGGATCGGTGATGAAGTCGCTGGAGACAACCTCTTCCTCGGTGTAGCCGAGGATGCCCTTCAGCGGGCCTTCCGACGCAGCCTTGATGGCGGCGCAGATTTCCTTGTAGCTGGTGGCCTTCTCGGTGCGGACCGTCAGGTCGACCGCCGAGACGTCCATCGTCGGGACGCGGAAGGCCATGCCCGTCAGCTTGCCCTTCAGCGAGGGCATCGCCAGTGCGACTGCCTTCGCGGCGCCGGTGCTGGCCGGGATGATGTTCATGTAGGCATTGCGGCCGCCGCGCCAGTCCTTCTTGCTGGGGCCGTCCTGCGTCGGCTGGGTGGCCGTGACGGCGTGGATCGTCGTCATCAGGCCTTCGACGATGCCGAAGTTCTCATGGACGACCTTGGCCAGCGGCGCCAGGCAGTTGGTCGTGCAGGAAGCGTTCGACACGACGGTGTGCTTGGACTTGTCGAACGAACCTTCGTTGACGCCCATGACGATCGTGGGCACCTGCTCGGGGCTCTTGGTGGGAGCCGAGATCACGACGCGCTTGGCGCCGCCCTTGATGTGCTTGCTGGCAGCATCGAAGTCGGTGAACAGGCCGGTCGACTCGACGACGTAGTCAACGCCCAGGTCCTTCCAGGGCAGGTTGGCCGGGTCGCGCTCGGCGAAGGTGCGGATCTCGTCGCCATCGACGACCAGGATGTTCTCACCCTTGACCTCGACCGTGCCGGGGTAACCGCCATGGATGGTGTCGTACTTGAACAGGTAGCCGAGGTTGTCGGCTGGCACCAGGTCATTGATGCCGACGAAGTCGATCTTGCCCTTGTGCTGCAGCGCGGCGCGCGTTACAAGGCGCCCGATGCGACCGAAACCGTTAATTGCGACCTTGATGGCCATCCTGTGTCTCCTTTTCGTTTCTGCTGGATGGTAGCTGGGATGTCTGACGCAGCCGGATTGAACGCACCGGCCACCGGAAACGCACGATATGGACGTCAATAGCGCGTGTCAAGAAACCGCGAACCGATCAGACTGGGAAGGTGGTATTCCCCCCTGCCCGGCTTGAATTTCGTGCGATTTTCCGACTCATGATGAGTCCGCCGCCACGGCCCTGAACCCGGGAGCAACCGGGCTCGAGCCGTGGCGGCGGGATGGGCTGGTTGTCGATCGTTCAGCGGCCTTCGTAGACGCGGACCCAGTCGACGTACATGTCGGCTACGCCATCGTACTGCGACAGGTCGATCTTCCAGCCGCTGGCACCGCCGATGGCAAGATTGATGAAGAAGAACAACGGCTGCTCGCGGCTGAGGCGGGCGGTCTTGTGACGGGCCACCTCGATGCCGTCGCAGTAGTAGATGGTGTCTTCCTCGCCGACGAGCAGGCCGTAGGTATGGAACGTTTCATACCAGCTCGCCCCGCTGCCGCCCTCGAGCTCGGTCATCGGGATCTGCTGGTACACCCGCGGCTGGGTCGTGTCCTTCTTGCCGTCCGGCCCCTGGTTCCAATAGTGGGAAGCCACCCAATAACCGCGCTGGTTGGGATTGCCCGAACCCTCGCCGCCGTAGGCTTCGATGATGTCCAGCTCGTCAGCCGGCTCGCGCAGCCCCTTGTGGACGGATTCCGTCATCACCCAGAACGCCGGCCAGGTGCCCGGCGCAGACTGGGCCAGGAAGCGCACCTCAAAGTAGCACGGCGCCTTCACCGTGATGCCCGTGCCGTCGAAACGCAGGGCTGAGATCAGGCCGGTCGTGTTCTTCGACTGATCGGCACGGATACGGAGATACGAGCCGATCTGCGAGAACGGCGTCGTTTGGGGATTCTCGTGATCGCCGAAGGGAATCCCGCTGAAGTCGCCCCCGCCCGGCTTGTGCGAGGCGTAGGTCGCCCCCTTGCCGTCCCTGGAGATCGAGAGCTTCGGATCATTGAAGTCGTCCGCGAAGACGAGCTTCATTCCCTGAGCCGGCGCCGGCGGGCTGTCGGGCAGGCCTTCGTTCCAGACAACGCCGCCTTCGTTGTAGACGATCAGGTAGTAGTTGCTGCGGAGCTTGCCGAGGGTGGCGCCCAGGCGGATGGTGATCGGGCCATGCGGGTATTTGTCGGCTGGAAAGACAATCGAGCCGGTGCCGTCATCGGCAAGGTCGATCACGCCGACGGTCGAATCCTCGCCGAACTTGCCGCCCGGCAGCCAGGACTTCACCTCGACCTGACGGAAGCCCGGCGCGCGGACTTCGATCGTCGTGTCGCCCTTGATGTTCGAACCGTACTTGGGAGAGGTCACCACCACTTCGCCCATCTTATAGAACCGCAGCGGCTTGGGGCCATCGACATGGTTGAGGGTCCACAGGCCCGACCACCAGTTCTTCGCATCGGGGGTCTTGTCCAACGAAGCATCCGGGCCGGTCGGGCGCTCGATGTTGAGGAACTTGCCCGTGGCGACGTTGCGGATGCTGAAGTGCGGGCCGACGGGGCTGATCGCCCAGCGACCGCGATCGGTGCCCGGCTTGTCGGAGGTCAGCACGAGCGCATCGGAGTCGTCGGCAACCTGGAGGTACTGGCTCGTGCCGACATTGCGGATGACGTAGGCTGGGCCATCGGCTTCGATCGTCCAGCGGGCGCTGCCGGTCTGGGCTGAGGCAGCGAGGATCTTGCCCTGGTCGATGGTCAGGTGGCGCTTGGCGTCCCAGCGGCTTTGGATCTCATAGACGGTCGGATCGGCTGCCTGGGCATTTGCGAACACGCATGCCGTCAGGACAGGGACGATCACGGCGAGAAAAAGAGACTTCATCAGCATGACTCCGTTGAACAATGGACAAACCGAGATTGACTGCGGCGCGTACCTGCCGAGGCTGCACCCCAAGGGCGCAGCCATCGGCAAGCGCACGGCTGCGTTCAGGAGGCTTCTGTCCTGCGTCCGCCTCCCCCACCTGGCAGGGCGAACGGGGAGATTCGTTGTTTACCCCTCGTGATCAGCAGACGCCCCGGCGCCGGCGCATCGCCAGCAGACCGGCAGCCGGCAGCAGGCTGATCATCGCCGGCTCGGGAACAACGGCGATGTTGTCAATCCGCCAGGTTGCCGAACCAGAGCCGTAGCCGTTGACATAGAACGCAATGGCAGGGTTCTCGACCTTCAGGGTGTCAGGAATCGTCCACGTCACCCATTGGGTGCCGAACATGAGGGTCAGCGTCGTATCATCGTTGTCACCGACGACGTAAGTGATGCTGCTGCTGGTGAATGTGCCCGATGCTTCCGAAGAAGAGGGAATCATCGAGAGCTGCCAGTACGTTTCGTTGACTCCATCGCCCCCGACGAGAAATCCGCCGCTGGCAGTGATGGTGTTGCCGCGGAACTGTGTTCCCCCGCTGCCCGTGGTCAGATTGCCATCATACGAGAATCGGAGGCGCTCATTGGCCGACGCCTGGTCGAAGTAGACGGCAGCGAAGAGATTGTCGGACGGTGTCTCCGGATCAAAAAGATAGATACCGAAGACGCTGCCGCCGGGCATATTGCTGCCCAGGTCAAATGAGATTGTAAGGTTGTTGCCGAAGGTGTTGGCGTTCGCGAGCGTCTTGGTGGGATTCGTGTTCAGAACCGTGACAACGGTGATGGTGCTGCCGTTCTGCCCCATCCGCAGGTAGTCATTGTTCGGTTCCAACTCGTCGGCCGGATCGGTCTGCGCGAGGACCCCACCATTCCTCACATACACCTCAAGGAAGTTCTGGGTGTACTGGTTATCCTCGGCAGTGCCGGTCTCGAAATCGAACGGTCCGACGGCGGCAGCCGATGCGGCACCGGCGGTCAACAGAGGGAGAGCGATGAAGGCCGCAGCCTTCGCCAAAGCGTTGCGATGCATTCCCATGGTTTCCTCCTGAACGAAAAAGTTAGCTGGCCAGCTAGAGGCCTAATGTAGGCCCTACCGGCCTGGCGACCAAACGGGACTCTACGCAGCACGTTGCACAGGAGACTGGTCGAGGTGTTAAGACAGGCGAGGTGCGAGGTTCAGTCAGGCAAGTTGACCTCACGGCCATCCTGGTAACGGGCCTTGCGAACGCCACGCGTGTTGGTGCCTTTGTTGTAGCTGTTGGACAGCGATCCCAGCTCGTCGACGCCGATCGGTGCGGCATGGCCGTCGGCAAAGAGCATATTGGCGCGGTTGTTATGGGCCAGCCAGAC
>CALEKX010000083.1 GCA_937904525.1 uncultured Phycisphaerales bacterium | reverse complement strand
ATGGTGCTGGCGCCGTTGATGATCGGACCGGTACTGCTTGGGGCGGCCTGGTTCATCGGATTCGTATTCGTGATCATGCTGTTGTGCTATCGCGAGTTTGTCCGGGCAACGGGGCTATTTCGCGAGCGCACGTTGAGCGGGGTCGTCCTGCTGGCAATCACGGCCCTCGGATTTGCCGTGCTGGATCATTGGTATGGATTTTTCGTCGCAATCCCCGCGCTGGCGGTGAGCGTGATCGCCGCGGTGGCAGTGCTGGCTGACCGCCCCGCCGGATACATCCAGCGGGTTGGCTTGGCGGTCTTCGCATTCCTGTTCATTGGCGTGGGCCTGGGGCACTTTGCGTACCTGGGCAATGACACCGGCTACCGGCCGTTGATCGTCTGGCTGGTGCTGTGCGTCGAAATGAATGATGTCTTTGCCTACATCTGTGGGAAGCTGTTTGGCCGGCGGCGGCTGGCGCCGAACACCAGCCCGGGCAAGACATTCGCCGGCGGGGTAGGCGCTCTGGTGCTGACCACGGCACTGGCGGCGCTGGTGGGCCGTTTCGTGTTTGATCAAACCGTCCTGGCGGCCCCCGCGCACCTGATCGGGCTGGGGCTGATCATCAGCGTGGGGGGCCAGTTGGGTGACCTGATGCTCTCGTCCATCAAGCGGGATCTGGGCATCAAGGACATGGGGACGCTCATTCCCGGTCACGGCGGATTGCTGGACCGGTTTGACAGCCTGCTGCTGGTGGCGCCGGCGGTATTTCATTACGTGAGATACTTCAATCGGAATCGGCTTGGATCAGCCGGCACGAACTCTATCGGGGGGTTGATGCGAACCTGGGAATACAAACCGGCGCGCGACCTGGGACTGGCGGGCCATCAGCGCTGGACAAGCGTGCGCCGCGAGTCGGGCCTGGACGATTGGCTGATCCAATCCATCTGGTGGAATGCCACCCGGCTGGGGCTGGGGCTCATGCATCGACCGCGGGTATCGGGACTTGGGCATCTGCCGGCCCATCCGCCGTTCGTGCTGGTCGCCAATCACACCAGTCATCTGGATGCGCTGGTTGTGGTGGCGTCACTGCCCCGGCGGCTGCGCCGCGTGACGCTGGCACTGGCGGCGGATGACACGTTTTTCGACAGCCGGCCGCGCGCCGCATTTGCGGCGATGTGCCTCAATGCCCTACCGCTGCGGCGACACCGCATGGGCGGACATTCACTGGACGAACTTCGCGATCGGCTGGTCGGGGAACCCTGCGGCTACCTGCTTTTCCCTGAGGGGACGCGCAGCCGCAGCGGTGCGATGAATCCGTTCAAACCGGGGCTGGGGATGCTTATCGCCGGAACCGACGTGCCCGTCATTCCCTGCCGGATTGTCGGCGCTTTCGAAGCCTGGCCACCGCACGCCACCCAGCCGAGGCCCTATCCGATCCGCGTCCACTTCGGGCCGGCACTGCGATTCAACGATGTTGCCAACACCCGCAGCGGCTGGGAACAGATAGCCGTGGCCTGCGAACGAGCGGTGCGTGATCTGACTACTTGACCGTCCACGTCTCGTTGCCGGTGATCAGCTTCTGCAGATCACCTTCGCCGAAACGGGCGATGGCGGTCTCGGTCTGCTGGCGGACGGCGGTGTCGTAGGTTTCGCGTTCGACGGCGCGGAAGATGCCCAGCGGTTCGGGGAACTCGGGATAGTGCATCCGGCTGAGGGCGAAGGGCAGCGCCGCATCGGCGCGCTCGTCGTGGATAAGCAGGTCATCGGGCTGGACCTGGGCTGTGGAAACGACCTCAGGCGACAAGCCGTTGAGGCGGATGCCCTTGTCGGACGCCTTGCCGAAAATCAGCGGTTTGCCGTGTTCGAGGTAGACGACGTTGTCGCTCCTGGTGGCGCGATCGGTGAGCGGCTCATAGGCGCCGTCGTTAAAGATGTTGCAGTTCTGGTAGATCTCGACGAACGCGCTGCCGCGATGCCTGGCTGCACGCTCGAGCACGTACTCCAGATGCTTGACGTCGACATCGATCGACCGCGCGACGAAGCTCGCCTCCGCCGCCAGCGCCAGGCTGATCGGCTGGATGGGATTGTCCACCGAGCCGAGCGGCGTGCTCTTGGTCTTCGCGCCGGCGAGGCTGGTCGGCGAGTACTGACCCTTGGTCAAGCCGTAGATACGGTTGTTGAACAGCAGGATCTTCACATCGACGTTGCGGCGGAGAATGTGCATCAGATGATTGCCGCCGATGCTCAGGGCGTCGCCGTCACCGGTGACGATCCACACATCCAGGTCCGGCCGCACGAGCTTCAGGCCCGTCGCGAAGGTCGGCGCGCGGCCGTGGATCGAGTGGAACCCGTAAGTGTTCATGTAGTACGGGAAGCGCGACGAGCAGCCGATGCCGCTGATGAAGACCGTTCGGCTGCGATCAACGCCCAGCTTGGCCATCACCTTCTTCATCTGCGCGAGGATGGAGTAATCACCGCACCCCGGGCACCAGCGGACATCCTGGTCCGTGGCAAAGTCGGATGGCTTGAGGACGTTGAGGCTGTTTCGATTAGCGAGGGTCATGATGTTTTTCGTTGAAACCACGGATGAACACGGATTTCGATCTTGGATCTCGGATTGCGGATCTTGGATTCTTCCTTTAAGTTTGAAACTTCTCTGGAGCTTAGTGGTTGGAGCGTGGGGCTTCACCACATCCGCGTTCATCTGCGTTCATCTGCGGTTCCAACTGTTTCGAGTCTGCTTCTCACACCACGGACGAGTTCACCGACGGTGAACGGTTGTCCGCGGACCTTGTTAATGCCCTGGGCGTCAATGAGGAAGCGGTCGCGCAGGAGCGTTCGTAGCTGGCCGAGGTTCAGCTCGGGCACGATCACCTGGCGGAATCGCTTGAAAACCTCTTTCAGGTCCGGCAGCGGATTCAGGTATCGCAGGTGGCAGTGTGATGCGCGAATCCCCTGCTGCTGGAGCTCGAGCGTGGCGGCTTTGATCGCGCCGAAGGTGCCGCCCCAGCCGACCAGCAGGACATCGCCCTCCTGCTCGCCTGTCCACAGATACGGCTCGCCCGCCGGCTTGAGATTCGCGACCTTGGCGGCACGAAGCTGCACCATCCGCTCGTGGTTGGCCGGGTCGTAGCTGACATTGCCGGTGACGTCTTCCTTCTCCAAGCCGCCGATGCGATGCTCCAGGCCGGGCGTGCCGGGGATCGCCCACGGACGGCTGCCGTGCTCGTCGCGACGGTACGGCCCGAACGGCTGACCGTCAGCCGGCGCGGCTGGATGCTCCACGCGAATGAGCGGCAGCGTCGAAACATCGGGGATCAGCCACGGCTCGGCGCTGTTGGCGACATAACCATCGCTCAGCAGGACGACCGGCGTCATGTAACGGACGGCGACGGCAAAGGCCTCGATCGCGGCATTGAAGCAGTCCGCCGGCGAGGCGGCTGCGATGACCGGCACGGGGCATTCGCCGTTGCGGCCGAACAGGACCTGCATCAGGTCGGCCTGCTCGGTCTTGGTGGGCAAGCCGGTGCTCGGCCCGCCTCGCTGGACGTCGACGATGACGACGGGCAGCTCGGTCATGACCGCCAGGCCGATGGCTTCGCTCTTGAGGGCGATGCCCGGGCCGCTGGTGCCGGTGATGCCCAGCGCCCCGCCGAAGGCCGCGCCGATGGCTGCGCCGATCGCGGCGATCTCATCTTCCGCCTGGAAGGTGATAACGCCGAAGTTGCGCATGCCGGCGAGCTGATGAAGGATGTCGCTGGCGGGCGTGATCGGGTAGCTGGCGTAGAGCACCTGCTTGCTCGCCAGGCGCCCGGCCGTCGCGATGCTGATGGCCAGCGCTTCGTTACCGGTGATCTTGCGATACGTACCGGGGGCGAGCTTTGCCTTGGGGACCTGGTACTGCTCGTGGAACAGCTCGAGCGTCTCGCCGTAGGCATAGCCGGCCTTGAGGCTCGCGGCGTTGGCTGCGGCGATCGCGGGCTTGCGAGCGAACTTGGTCTGGATGTGATCCAGCGTCGCGTCCAGCGGCCGGCTGTACAGCCAGTAGACCAGTCCCAGGGCGAACATGTTCTTGCAGCGGTCCTGCTCCTTAACGGTCAGGCCGAAGTCCTTCGTCGCCTCGGAGTTGAGCTTGGAGATCGGGACCTTGATGACGCGATAGTTCGAAAGCGAATCGTCCTCAAGCGGGCTGACCGCATAGCCGGCCTTCTTCAGGTCGTTGGGTCCGAACGCATCGGAGTTGACGATGACGATCCCGCCATCCTTCACGCTGCCGAGGTTGACCTTCAGCGCGGCGGGATTCATCGCGACCAGCGCGTCGACTTCGTCGCCGGGGGTGAAGATTTCGTTGCTGCTGAAATGGATCTGGTAGCCGCTGACGCCCGCGAGCGTGCCGGCTGGGGCGCGAATCTCCGCGGGAAAGTCCGGCAGCGTGCTGATGTCGTTGCCGAGCAGCGCGCTGGTGTCGGTAAACTGCGTACCGGCCAACTGCATGCCGTCGCCGCTGTCGCCAGCGAAGCGGACGGTGACGTCAGCCAATCGCCGGACGGGCTTGGCGGTGGTGGACGGATGTCCGTTGAGAGTCGATTCAAAAGCGGTGGTCATGAAAAGCGGCTTTCCCTCTGGGGCGACCAATGCGGATTATGCCATCAATCTGGTGCGAAAAGCGATAACGCATCTGCCCACTACGAAATAAACGTCTGCCGGCCCGCGGGAGTTCCGCCGGGGAAGGAGGCAGGCCCGCATCAGTATAGGACGCCTCGGGCGCATTTCCAGAGGGCCAGATAGGAGATGCCTCACAGATCCTCTTAACACTATTTGACTAAACAGGTTACGAATACCTATATCGCCGATCTATTTTCCCGGTCTGGCGGCAGAGATTCCGGCGGATGCGGACGCGGCTTTTCAGCGATCGGAGCTGGGCGCGGGGAACCCATTGGCAGGCTGCGGGAACCAGGCCGACTTTTCCGTTGACACCGCGTAAACGGCACCCGGAGAATGCGCGCGCCATGAAGCAGTGCTTTCACACTATCTTCAGACCGGATGCGAACGGAAGGTTCGTGGGCTGGGTCGAGGAGATCCCGGGCACGATCACCTATGGCGATACGCTGGAGCAGTGCCGGCAAAACCTGCGTGAGTCGCTGCTGCTGATGCTGCAGACCCAGCGTCACGAAGCGCGCCTTGGCCTGCGGCCGGGGTGCATCGAAGAGCAGATGGAGATCGACATGAACGAGATCCCCCTGCCTTCGGCTCACGTCCACTGACGCATCCCGAGGTCGCGAGGTCGCCTGCGAGGGGCGGAGGGTGGTGGTGCGCGCGGAGGCGGGGTGAGGTGATCAGTCTGCAGTCTGCGGTCGGCAGTCTGCAGATATAGTTGGCAGTTGGCAGTGGCGGGCGGCGGCGGGCGGCGGGCGGCGGACGCGGAATCTGAGATCTCAAATCTCAAATCTCAGCTTTCAAATTTCAGATCTCAGATCTCACACCCCGAACCCGAAACCGTCCGTGTTCATCTGTGGTTC
>CALEKX010000082.1 GCA_937904525.1 uncultured Phycisphaerales bacterium | reverse complement strand
ATCGCCCTCGCGCGATCGGTCCCGGCAGGCAATAGCCTGCCCTACATCCCGTCGCACGGGTCGATGCGTCATGCCTGTGACGCGCGCCACGCTCTTGCTTCAGCCGCCCGTGACGCGGCAGGTGATGTGCGCGCTCATCCGATGCGTCTGCCCGTCCGCAATCTCGATCGCCGGCGCACCCCAGTTAACCGTCTCCACGCACAGCATCCGCTGCCACTCGTCATCGCCCAGATCGGGCAGCGCCCGCGACCGCTGGTCCCACGGGTTCCACACAACCGTGGCATTCGAGCCTTCCTTCTCGATCTCGATGATGTTCTTCCCGTCGCGGATCGTCGTCATCGGGCCGCTTTCGAGATAGACGCGATCGGTCTCGCCGGTGAAACGCACAACGCCGTTCTGCGTGTGGCGCGTCATGCCCAGCGTCTTGTCCAGGTACTCGACCTTGTCCAGGCCGGTCACCTCGGCTTGATGAATGTCGTCGATGGCGAAATAGGTGTGCAGACCAGCCGAGAATCCGAACGGCTTGCCGCTGGCGTTCTCCACCTCCAGCGTCATCGTCAGCCGCTTGGAGACGAAAATGCGATGCCGCAGCGTCACGCCCACCGGCCACTCCTTCACGAAGGGCGTCTCCGGCCGCAGACGCAGCACGACCTCGACATCCTCATCGCGCAGCGACACCGATTCGACCTCAAACTCATGCAGCCGCGCCACGCCATGGATCGGCGCGTTGGGATCGTCGGCTTTCAGCCCGAACCACGGGAAACAGACCGGCACACCGCCGCGGATCGGCTTGCCCACGGCATACTCGCTCTGGCGGCTCATGAAAATCCACTGCCGCCCGCCGGTGGCATACGCCGTCAGATGCGCGCCCAGCAGATAGATCTCCGCCTGCGCCGTCGGCGTGAGAACCTTCATGCACTTCAGTCCACCCTGTCCGAGCTCAAAGCGAATCCGCCCGTCCAGACCAAACTCTGCCTGCAGCCGATCAATAGATTGCGACGTGTTCATCAGCGTCCATCCTAGGCGAAGGGCGGGAACGATCAAGATTGCTGCCGGAAATGGAACCACGGAGGAACACGCGTGGTCGGCAAAGCTCCAAGCTGCAACCACCAGGTTCCAGGGAAGATCCAGATCTGAAAGCTCAGATCTCAAGTCTGAGATCGGAGATCTGAAGCTGCAGCTCCTGTGTCCCGGGCACTCAGCCCTACTCCACAGGCCGCAGATCCGTCACCAGTCCGTACTCGAAACAACCCAACACAGAACACCCATCGGTGCTCATCTGCTGTTTCATCCCTGCTGGCCCCGCGCCGCGACGACGTATTGCGCTACATCCACCACCGGCGCGGTCCAGATCGCCTTGCTGTTCTCCGCCAGGTAATCGATGAGCTGCTGATGCACCTCACGCGAGATTTGCAGACGATGGTCCGTGCCGACGCCGTGCGCCATGAAGATCAGCCAGCCGCCGATCTTCATCGCTGCGTCGATCGCCTGACGCAGATCACCAAACGTCTGCCCATCAGCGGCAAAACAGCCGACGCGCGTCAGCCGCACCGTCCGCGGATCGGCTGGCTCATTGGTCGTCCCGCCGCGGCCCGCCACGAAATGCCGAGCGATCAGGTCATCCAGCTCGACCTCGTTTTCGCCTTCGCCGAGCGTCAGATTGCAGCAGGTATTGCCAAACGAGCGAACCGTCCGCCCGTCGTAGCTCTTGAGGATGAGGCTGGCCACACACACCTCGTCCTCCCAGCGGGCCGGGGTGTAATCGCACAGGTTGCGATGCGGCGGCGGCCACGCGCGCGCATTGTTCGGATTGCGGCAGGGATGGAAGATCGTGTGATTCCCCAGCTCATGGCCCGCCTGAGCCACGCGCACCCACGCGTCACGATGCTCCAGCAGATCGGCATTGATCGGCACGTAGAACGTCCCGCGCAAGCCGCGCTCTTCCAACTGCGGCGCCGTCTCCTCACGATGCACAGCCAGCGCATCGTCGTAGCTGAGTGATACCGCCGCCTGCTGTCCGTTCGGCCACTGCCATTGATCTGCCATGGAAATCTCCATCATCCGCGTGAAACTCAATACCGATCCGCCTGACCGCAACATCATATCAGACACCGCCCCGACGACACAGCCCGACCCAGCAGTATGCATCAGCAATCGCCCGAGATGATCATCCCAAGCGCAGCAAAGGATGACCTTCGGAGAAGACCTGCGGTAATGCACGAAAATGTGTCCAGCCTCGTCCTTCCCGACTCTCCCGCCCCCATCCGCATCGGCCGCAGCCGTCGGCAGATTTCTTTCGCCCCGCGCAAATGTGATTTGCCTTGCGGGCCATGGCGCAGGAATATCGAGGGGATGACTGTCGCGCCCGTCGACATCTCGCCGACGTCCATGCCCGATCGCCTGGCCGGGGCGCTGTTGCGCAACCTGCACCGCCAGCCCAGCCAGGTCCGCATCGGCAGCGCCGCCCGCGCCACGCTGGAACTGCTGCTGACGTTCGGTCTGTGGCCGCTGATCCGCTGGCCGCGACGCCTGCGCGATGTCACAGTCATCCAGCGGATGCAGTTCGAGCATCTGTCCGACTGGCTGGCCGGCCAATACCACCCCGATCAGCTCGCGCCGCTGCACGATGCCATCGAGCGGATTCGCTTCCGCGTGTGGCTTTGGGTCGGCTCGATCATCGCGATCGGCATCGGCCTGGGCGAGCTGATCGAGATGCGGCATCTGCCCCAGCCCGGATTGCGCGGGCTGATCGCGCTGTTCTGGCGGCAGGCTGATCCTGATTTTGCGCATGTCTGGAACTGGTCGCTGGCCTTCGCCTATCTGCTGCACTGGCTGCAGGTCAAGCTCCATGCGCGCGACGTCCAGCGGGCGATCGCGGCGTTCAACGCCCTGACGCACCCGCACCGCCTGGCGCCTGTGTCGCCGGCGCGGGCGAGCTATCGCCTCTTTTCCTGGTGGACGGTCGCAGCCGTGCTGTTCGCGATGGCGGGGGCCTGGTGGGGCATCGCCGCCATGCTCGCAGGCGCCACCCAGCGGAATTACACCGGTTTTGCCGTACCGGCGATGCGACGCTCGCTGGCCGACCGCCTGCGGGAACTGCTCCGCCTGCACCGCCCCCACATGGAGATTCCCACGCCGGTATGGATGACCCAGCGATGTCCCAATAAGCTTTGCGGCCACAGCGTCCCGCCGCACGCCCGCTTCTGCCCCCGCTGCGGGTCGCCGATGCACCTTCAAACCATCGATACGCGCGGTTGAAATCCAGCCGGGGTAAGGGACGGGGTATTTACACGCCTTTGCTGCGTTTCTGTGCATCCAATCCCTGTTTTTGAATGACAGGGGACTGTGCAGCCCGGTATCATGATCGGGTCATCGCATCTAAACGCATTTCAGTGAGGGAGGCCGGCGTGGTATATCTGCACAAGCTGATGCTGTTGGCTCTCGGAGTCTCATTGTTACTTACGCAGGCCTTGCTGGCGCAGGCTGACCCGTTGGACAGCGCCAAAGGCGCTGTTCGCAAGAAGGACTATCCGGCTGCCATCAACCTGCTGGTTGGGTATCTGAATGCCAACGCCGCGACCGTCGGCCATCCTAAGGTGGAAGAAGCCAAGCGGATTCTGCTCCAGGTCACCCGCACCCATTCGGCCGCACTGCATCGGGCGGGCAAGCCCATGGAGGCAGCGCAGGTACTGCTGGATGCGGCAGCCGTCGCGGCTATACGGGAACACAGTTCCGCGTTGCAGGACGAAGCCAGGACGCTGCTTCACGGGGCTTACGAGGCGGCCGCCAGCAGCAAATCGGCTGCGTCGGCGCTGGCGATCGCCGATGCGTTCGCGATGTATTTCCCGGAAGATCCGCCGCTGATCACTCCCCGCCAGCGATTGAGGCTGGAACTGGAAAACCTCGGTGCCGAGAAGAACGCCCGCCCGGCCTATGTGCTGCGCGAGGCCCGGCGGCTGAAGCAAGCCGGCGTGACGGACGAAAACCTTCAGACAGTGGGGATCGTCGAGGCGGAACTGGTGGCGCGCCATGCCGAGGAACTAGCGGCTCGCGGCTGGGTCTTGCAGGCGGCATCGTTCGCGCAGGCGGAGTTGCTGCTGATGGAGGCGTCACGGCCGATCAGCGCCCGGCTGGCCAAAGTGATGGAACAGGCGCTGGCCAGCCATGTCGATGCCTGCGTTCAGTTGGGTAATGCCCGCATGGTCGCTGATGCGGTGGCGCTGTACCTCGACCCGTCCAATACCGCCGCCGATCCTGGCCGGCGTAACCGATTCGAGGCCGCCGCACAGCGCGCCGCCGCAAAGCTAGAACCGAAGAAACTCGAGTTCCCCGGCGAGTTCGTCGAGGGAACCGGAACATGGATCGACGATGGCTCGGGGTTCACCTTGGCTTCACAGGAGCTACAGATCGGTAATTTCAGTCTGGGCCGGGGCGAATCGAAGCGGGCGGACATCACGGTTGCACCGGGTACGGTGATCAGCGATGGAACCATTCGAGTGTCGAATGGCCACCTCCGGCTGCAGGGCGCAGCCAACCGGCCCATCGTGTTGAAAAACGTGCGCATTGAATGTACGCATCACGGGGTATTGCACGCCAATAACGTCATCTTTATCGACTGTACGTTCAGCAAAACCGGCAACCGGTTCATGGTGAGCGGATTCAGCAGCAAGTGGGAGTTGACCGATTCCCTGCTGGTTCGATCGAACTTCAATTCGCTGAATCAAAGGAACTACGGTATCAAACTTCAACGCTGTACGTTCGTGCAGTGCGATCTGCCGGACCGGTCGATGACGGAGGATGCGACCAAGGACAACACCGGCCTGTTCCGCCACGGCTGGAATACGATCACCGACTGCCAGTTCTATGACTCAACGCTGCATCCATCGCTGCTGTGGGCCAACGGCCAGTCGGCCTTCATTGATTGCCGCTTTGGCGGCGAATCGACGTATGCAAGCACCCAGCCGCTCCGCGTGCAGCTCTTCACCGTTGCCGACAACAGCGGATTTGCCGCCGAGGCCGTGGCCAGGACCGTTGCGAAGGGCGCGGGCAACGTGGAGTATCACGCAACGGTGATCGACCCCAGCCGGCTTAAGGTGTCGCCATTGTGGCGCCTGGTACCCGCTCTAGCAGATCAAATTGAGGCGCCTGCACCGTGGGTGCTGCCGTAGTCCGTGATCGTGCCGGCAGATGCGTTCCGCCCGACGGAAAGGATGAATCGTTCGTCTCGGCGCTGCGAGTCGGACCGGGTATTCTGCTGTCATCCGCGGCCGTGTCGTTCTGTCGCTCGTCGTCGTGCTCCGGTTTGCCATGGGACGGATGTACCTGATATTGTCGCTGCTCGGCTGGGCGTGGCTGGCCGTGGTGATCGTGGCATGGCTGTGGATGTGCCGCCGGGGCACGGCGGATCGTTTCGAGGCCAACGAGCGGAAGAATGACCAACAATCCTGATCCTTCGATTCATCAGCAACGCGAACGTCAGGCAATCGAGCACATCGAGCGGATCCTGTCCGGCGATCCGCGCCTGCGCCTGGACACGCGCTCCGGCAGCCGCATGGCCAGAGGCCTGCTGCGCGAGATCACCCGCTCGGACGGCGCCGTCGAGCTCAAGCGCCTGATGAGCCAGATGGGCCTGCCCGACCGCGAGCTCGAATCGCGCATGCCGATCGGCATGGAGATCGAGGCGACGTTCTACCAGCGGCGGATGCTCGTCCTCAAAACGCCTGTGGCGCGCGTGAAGGCCATCGCCGTCTCCCCCACACGTCAATTGCTCAAGGGCGAAACGCCCGAGCCGATGACGACCAGCCAGCTCCAGAAGCTCATCAACGCCGTCCCGCCGCCGCTGGCCGGCGTGCCGGTCACGCTGATCGTCATCTCCACCAGCGGATTCACGCTCGAATCGCACGAGCTGATCGACCGCCGCGCCGACCGCACGCTCATCCTCATGGAGCCCAACGCCGGCGGCGGCTGGTCCATCCACGGCCGATCCGAGGTCCATTCCCTGATCGAGCTGCTCGATCCCGAAGACGCCGACGCCAAGCAGCAGCGCATCCGCGACGCCATCGCCGAAGCCGAAGTCGACCTGCTCACCAGCGGCATCACCGGCGACCGCATCGCCGGAAAAACGCAACTTCCGATACAAATGGTCGAGCAGGAGCTAAAATCGTACGCGTCAAAGACGCCCGGGCTCATCGCCCGACGCATCGACGGACGCATGGTGGTGTTCCGCGAAGGCACACTGCCCGAGCCTGTCGCGGCTGCGGAGAATGCAAAAATGCCCCTCATCGACCGCATCAAGGCGCTGTTCTCCCGCAAGGGCGAGACACAGAAGAAGATCGAGTTTCTCTCCGAGCGCCGTGCCGCCCTGTCGCTCAAGCGCGACAAGATGTACGAGGACCTGGCGCAGTTCGAGAAGCAGGAAGCCATGCTCCGCCGCCAGTTCCGCGAAGCCACCGGCGCCATCACCAAGAAGCGCGTCACCCAACAGCTCCTGCAGCTTCGCAAGGATGCCGATCGCCGCCAGCAGATGATCGATGTGCTCAACCGGCAGATCAACGTCGTCGGCACGCATCTGCACAGCCTGGAACTCGTGCAGCAGGGGCAGTCGGCGGATCTGCCCGATTCCGACGAACTGGCTGCCGATGCCGTCGCCGCTGAGGAGATGCTCGCCCAGCTCGAAGCCGATTCGGAGCTGGCCGAGAGCCTCTCCACCTCCGGCGGCATCGGCCGGATGACGCCCGAAGAACAGGCCCTCTACGACGAGCTCGAACGCGAAGCCAGCGCCGCCGCGTCGCCGGCGTCCCAGCCGTCCGCGGCTGCGTCCAAACCGGCGACATCGGCCCCGGCGCCGTCGTCGACATCGTCGCAGCACCAGCCGCCGACCCCCGCGCCGGCTCAGCCCCAGCCGCCGCAGCGCAGCGAACCCGAAGCCGGATAGTACGGCACACACATGTGGAGAACGATGCATCCAAACATGCACGAACTGCCCCGAACCGCCATTCTGAGCCGCACTTTCGGCATCCTGGGCCCCAATCATGTCATCTTGAGCACAGCGAAGGATGACAGTTGGGCGGAGATTCGCGCCGGACTCTAGAAAGCTGATATCGGCCATGGCCCTCATCCATCGCATCTTCGGCAAACGCAACAAGACGCTCAGCGATCTGTCCCGCCAGGAGCTGCGAAAGGAGGAGATCCTCCTGGCCAAACAGCGCGATCGCCTGTTTGCCAAAATCCAGAAGCTCGCCGAGCAGAAGCAGGCCATCTTCAAGCAGGGCGCCGCCGAGAAATCCCCCGAGCTGCGGAAAGCCCTCGCGATGGATTTCGAACTCAAGACGCAGGAACAGGTCATGGCTGCCCGCGAGCTCAACCTGCGCTCCAAAGAGCTGATGACCGTCGCGCGCCTGCGGCTGATCAAGGAGAATGCCGACAAGGGGCGCGCCCTCGGCCGGCTGAAGCTCACCGATCGCGATGTCGCCCGCATCTCCCAGTGGATCGAGGACGACAGCGTCACGCAGGACATGTACCGCGAACGGCTTGACATGATCCTCGAAACCGGCGCCCAGGCCGATCGCGATGCCGTCGAATCCGCCGGCCTCAGCGAAGCCGGGCAGGAGCTTCTCCGCATCTGGGACGACCTCGACCAGGGCGTTGTCAAACAGGAGCAGGCCTTCGAACAGGCCGATCAGGCCGCGCGCCGCCGCGCCGAACGCCAGGGCGACTGATCGTCCAGCTCATCACCAGCCGATCGTTTGCAACGCCTCGCGCACCGTCCTGCGGATCATGCCGACCAGTGCCGCTGCCCCATGCTCAAGCGCCGCTGCGTTCGCCAGCGCCCGCTGATAGTCCGGATCTGCCGCCAACTGCTGCGTGACCGATTCGACCAGCACGTCGCGATCGATCACGCGCGCCAGTCGCGGATGCGACTGCTGAAACTCCGGCCAGCTCGCCGCGATCGCGCGCGAGACTTCATCTTTCAGGTCAATCGTCTTCATGGTCGGTCCTCCAGTTGCGAGATGAGTTGCGAGGGAAGTGACACCAGCCGCTCGAGGCGCTGCAACGCCTGATCGGCTGCACGGAGATTGGCGGCAGCCGCCGCTTCTGCGTCGCGTGACGCAATCTGCTGCGTCCACAGCGCATCGACGGCCGCCGCGTACGCGCGGCGATGGTCGATCACCCAGGCTGGGTCGAGCATTTCGCGCTCGCGCACATCGTCGTCGAACGCCTGGTCGAGGCTGACACGCTGAAGGCGGTGATACTGCTCGACCAGCTTCGCCCGCTCAGCCTGCGCCGCTTCGACGCGCTGCAGCCCGCGGCGGGCCTGTGTGATCAACGCCAACTGCGCATCCGCGTACGGCGCACAACCGGCCAGCAGAAAGGGAAGAAGGAGAAGCGTGCGATGCATGGGGGGTTCCTGTGGGTGGGAGAAGCTCCAAGTTCCAATCACGAAGTTCCAAGGAAGGTCCAAATCTCAAGCTTCAAATCTCAAATCTGAGGTTTCCTGGCGGCGGGCAGGCAGCAGGCAGCAGGCGGCGGATCAGTCTGCAGTCAGCGGTCTGCAGTCTGCAGTCGAGACAACCGAACACAAAACACCCATCAGCGTTCATCCGCGTTCAACGGCGGTTCCCACGCTAGCTGACGCAGCAACTGCTCCTGCGTCGTCGTCAGGCGCGCGAGGGCTTCGGCGTTCTGCCGGACGACCGCGATGAGCTGCTCGAGCTGGATATGATCGGACAGGATGCGGGCATGGGCGTCGTCGAGCTGCTGCTCGCGCTTCTGCGAGTTGCGTCGCTCCCACAGCCACATCAGCCCCATCATACCGGCTGCGCCCAAACCCGTCAGTTCGTCCAGTGCCGGTGAGGTTTGTGCGAGGAAGGTGATGAAAGACATGACAGTTCTCCTGGTGTGAACGTTTCGATCGTGTGATGGCGTTGGAACCTTCCATGTGCAGGGGTGCCTGGCAGTGCACCCCGCGTACGCCATGTCAGCCGTAGGGGCGGATGGCAATCCGCCCCCGCCGCGCGCCGGGGCACATTGCCATGTGCCCCTACAGGTTCGCATTCGTTCACCAAGTGCCGGCAGGTAGGGCACGCTATTGCGTGCCG
>CALEKX010000081.1 GCA_937904525.1 uncultured Phycisphaerales bacterium | reverse complement strand
GCTGACCTCTCCTTCTCCCCCTATGCCAGCTGACAACCTATTTCAGGACGGGACAACAACTTCTGTCTTCTGCCTTCTGTCTGCTGTTTCCTACAATACCCAGCCATGAGCCAGTCCAACGCGATCGACACCGCGGGGTTGCCCTCCGGTCGCCGTGTGACCGGCACGATCTGGCTGGGATTGGGGTGGATCCTGGCCTGCGAGGCGCTGCTGGTCGCTGACGTCGTGTTGTCAGGGCGTGGCGCTGTTCGCACCAGCCTGGATGCGCAAGCCGTTCTCGCGCAGGAACCGGCGACCCTCGTGGGCATGCTCGCGCGCTTCGTCGCGATCAACATGACGCCGCTGGTGTGGGTCGGCTACATCATCCTGCTGGAGGGTGTGCTGACGTTTCAGACCGGCGCCAGCCCCGTGCGGCGCCGGCCCAATCACTTTGCCTCGCTGGCGCTGGCGTCGATCGCCATCTGGTGCCTGTTTGACGCGATCAATTTCAACCGCGGCATGCAGGCGTGGCGCTACATCGGCATTCCCGAAGCCTTCTGGCAGCGGGCATGGGGATATGTGCTGGCATTCGCAGCCATCGTGCCCGGCATGCTCATGAGCGGGCAGGTGCTGCTCAATGCGGGCCTGTTTGACTGGGCTCGCTCGCCGCACTGGCACATGCCGCGATGGGCCAAATGGGTCGCGCTGCTGGCCGGCGTGGCGATGTTCCTCTGGCCGCTGTGGCATGCCAATCCCGTCACAAACCTGACGCTGTGGACCAGCCTGGTCTTCCTGCTGGATCCGATCAACCAGAAACTCGGCCGCCCGAGCATGTTCCGCGACTGGCAAGCCGGCTGGTACGGCCGCACGCTCGCAGCCTTCGCCGGCGGCTTGATCTGCGGATTTCTCTGGGAGTTCTGGAACTACTACGCCCTGGCCAAGTGGACCTACCATCTGCCGTTTCTCGGCTCGCTGGAGCAGGTGCGGTATTTTGAGATGCCCGTCCTCGGCCTGATCGGCTTCATCCCTTTCGGCATCGAATGCTGGGTGATGTGGCAGACGATGCGCATCCCCCTGGACGGCTTGGTCGAACCCCTGCCGGATGAGAAGAGTCTGCTGTAAGGCGCTGGAACCGCAGAGGCGCGGAGACGCGGAGGGAGTGAAGAGTGGTGATTGATGCGTGAAAGATGTGTAGTGATTCGTGATTAGTGCGTAATGGCATCTCATGTGTGGCACGGGCGTCCCGCACGTGCTGGTCTGCAATATCTTCTGCCGCTTCTACATGGGCGAGGCGCCCATGCCGCAAATCAGCAGACATCACCCAACTGTGGCGCGGGCGTCTCCAACATTATGCATGATCGGCGTAAGTCCTTTCGCGAAGGTCATCCTTCGCTACGCTCAGGATGACGATTTCGGACGACTATCGCCTATGTTGATGCATAATGTTGGTCTCGCCCGCGCCACGCTCTCCTCTCTGCGTCTCCGCGTCTCTGTGGTCAATAAGCCCTCAATCCGCCGGCACACACCGCCCAGCCGCCCAGATACGCAGCGCCTGCACCTTCTCCGCCATCGTCACCGACAGCGGCGGAGAAGTCTCCATGCTGCGGAGAATGTGAGCCGTCGTCAGCTCCGTCTTCTCGGCAAACGCCTCGTGCAATCCGGCGACCACGGCTTGCTCGATCTCGGCGCCGCTGAAGCCTTCGCACGCCTCCGCCAGCGCATCGAGGTCAAACTTGCTCGGATTGCGTCCCCGCTTTTCGAGGTGGATTTTCAGGATCTGGCGGCGAGCCGCCTTTTGCGGCAGATCGACAAAAAAGATCTCGTCGAACCGCCCCTTGCGAAGCAACTCCGGCGGCAGAGCCTCGATGTCGTTGGCTGTCGCAATCAGGAAAACCGGCGCCGTACGCTCCTGCATCCACGTCAGCAGGCAGCCGAACATCCGCTTGGACAAGCCGCCGTCGCTGCTCTGGCTGGCGGCGGAGGCGAAGGCCTTTTCGATCTCGTCGATCCACAGCACGATCGGCGCCATCATCTCAGCCTGGTGAAGCGTCTCGCGCAGCCGCCGCTCGGATTCGCCGATGTACCGGTCGTACAGCGCCCCCACGTCCATCCGCAGCAGCGGCCGCTGCCACGCCGTCGCGACAGCTTTGGCTGCCAGGCTCTTGCCGCACCCCTGCACGCCCAGCATCAGCACGCCCCGAGGCGGTGTGATGCCGAACTCCTCGGCTTCGCGCGTGACGGCGTCCTGTCGCTGCTTCAGCCACTGCTTCAGCCGCTTCATCCCGCCGATCTGCTCCAGGTTGACCGGCGCTTCGATGTACTCCAGCAACCCCGATCCCCCCAGCGCCCGCCGCTTGCTGGCCAGAATCCGGTTGATGTCGTTCTCATCGAACTGCAGGTCCTCCGCGATGCTGTCGAGGATCACCTGCCGCGCCTGCCGCCGCGTCAGTCCGCGCAGATTCCGCAGGATCGTGTCCAGCCCGTGCCGCGTCATGTTCACGCGGATGCGCTTCGTCTCATTGAAGCTGCGAAGCGTCTGCTTGACGATCCGCTCGAGCTCGGCTTCGTCAGGAAATGAAAGATTGAACGGCGTCGCCGTATCGCGGATTAACTCCGGCCAGGTCTCCCCATAATCGATGAGTACGGCATGGCCGTCCACCTTCGACAGCTTGTCGATCGTCTCCCGCAGCAGCCGAAGCGTCCGCTCTTCCCTCAGATGCGGGGCAAGATCCAGGAGGGCCACGATCGTCCGGTTCAGCGGCCGCTGATGCGCCAGGTGATAAAGCGCGGCGGCCGGATGATCGGTATCGTTCACAGCCGGTTCACCGGCGAGCAGCCCATCCCTCAGCCCGCCGCTGATCGTCCATATGAGCAGATCATGGCGAAGCTCGCGCGCGGCCTCGCGCAGGCTGTCCAGGGCATGGTCTTCCTCGCAGGTCGCGATGGTGATACACGGATGCCACGCCTCCAGGAGGCGCATCATCCGCTGGGCGTCTGTCAACGGCTGCATTCCCCCAACTGCGCCCGAATTATCGGACGCTGTCAAGCTTTTCCCGTCGCCTTGCCGATGACCAGCGTAGAGAATCTTCCATGGCATGGGCCATCGAGCCGGTGCCTCCAAAGACGACCTGCTGCGAAGGGATCCGCCGTGCCCGTTACCGTCGATAGTGCCCCCCTCGATACCGCCAGCCTCGGTCTGGAGTCGATCGGCGACCTGCTCGACCATGTGCAGGCGGGCGGACGCATCGCCATCAACATCACCGTCGACGGCCAGACGCCCGACATGTCGGACATGGCCGCCTTCCGCGCCCTGCCGGCGGATGCAGCCGCCATCATCATCGAGACAGCCGATCCGCGCGAGGTCGCCCTCGACGCGCTGTCGGGCATGGAAAATGCCCTCACGCTCACTGATGAGCTTCATCAGAAAGCGGCTGCCCTCCTCCAGCACAACGAGATCCAGCAAGCCATGCGTTGCTTGGGCGCCTGCCTGACCACCTGGCAGCAGGCCCAGCAGTGCATCACCCAGTGTGCCGCTCTGCTCAAGATCGACCTCGACCAGGTTCAGGCGGACGATCAGCCGCTGACCGAGATCATCAACCGCTTCTGCGAGCAGCTCCGCGATATCCGCTCAGCCTTGGAAAATCAGGACTACACCACCCTCAGCGACATCCTCACCTACGAGCTGTCCGAAACCGGCGCCGCCTGGCGCAGCGCCATCGCGGCTCTGTCCACCGATATCGCCGCGCGGCTCAACTAACTGGTGCGATTCACCGCAGAGGCGCAGATGCCGGCATCTGCCTTCCCTTCGTCGCTCCGTCGCTTCGTCGCTTCCTGGCTCCGGCGCTTCCTCCCCAATCCCCCTACGCGCCCTTGCCGCTCCACCATACAATCCCCCTCAAATGGACCTCCAAGCCCAATGCGAACTCGGCCAGGAGCAGCTCACGCGGATGGAGTATCGCCAAGCCGAGCGGACGCTCGCCGCGGCTGAAGCCATCGCCTGGCGCGAGCGCGACTTCGACACGCTGTCGCGCCTCTACATGCCCCTGCAGGAAGCCCGGCGACAGATCCGCCAGCGATGCGGCGAAGGTGTCGTCTGCCTCGACCTGATCGCACAGGGGCCCGACGACCACATCTCAGCCGACCACGTGATGCGCCACTACCCGCATGGCCAGCTTCTGGTCGGCGGATGGGGAACCATCGCCCCCGCCGTCGAGCTGCGCAACCTCGCGGCTGAGAATGGCTTGTATCTCGAGACGTTCCTGGCAGCCGTCTATCCCGTGGGCGGTGCCCGTGCCGTCGCCATCGTCGCGCTGGAAGACGCCAAGCTCCCGCCGCCGGGCGAAACGACCATCGACGCGCTGCTCCATCAGCTTCCGCCCAACAGCATCCTTCTGCACGAAAACGAGTTACCGGAAGGTTCGCGCCGTGGATCGGCTGAGACTTTTGCCGAGGTCATGGGGATGTGGGAGCGTCTGCACGCGCCGTATCTGGCGGCTGCCGACGCGACAGCCGATCCGGTCCGCCGCATCGAGGCCTATCGCCAGACGATCCGCGTCGACTACGCCTGCGAACTGGCCCATCAGAAGCTCAGCGACACAGCCCGCCAGCTCACGCGTCAACGCCCGGCAAGCCGATCGGAGGCTGTATGAGGTGCATCGTTCTGTGCAGCCTGTTTGTCCTCGCCCCGCTCGCCGGCTGTGAGGAAGAACCCGCCATCGACCTCTCCCGGCGGGACACCGCGCCGCCGGAAGTCATCCTGCCCCGCCGCTCGGATCCCGAGATGGAGCAAGCCATCACCCGCGCCCGCAGCGAGCTGCCGGCTTTCATCGAGACATTGCAGAAGCCCGGCGAGCTGCAGGTCAACTTCTCGATCAAGGCGAAGTTCACCGAAGGCGATGAGGAGGAGATGCTGTGGATCACCCCCACCGGCTATGACAACAACACCTTCCACGGCACAGTCGAGACCGAGCCGCTGTACCTGAAGAACATCCAGGCTGGCCAGAGCGTCGAAGTCCCTGCGGAGAACGTCGCCGACTGGATGTATGTCGAAGAAGGCCGCCTCATTGGCGGCTACACCATCCGCGTCACCCGCAGCCGCCTGTCCGGCCAGGAGCTCGAAGACTTCGATAGAGCGTGGGGCTTCAGCTTCGATTGATGGAAGAAGACAGGAGACAGAAGTCAGAATGCAGTGTCCCGTCCTGAAATAGGTTGTCAGCTGGCATAGGGGGAGAAGGAGAGGT
>CALEKX010000080.1 GCA_937904525.1 uncultured Phycisphaerales bacterium | reverse complement strand
GTCGCGGTCCTGTAGGGGCGCATGGCAATGCACCCCGCGCCCGAACAAGCCATCCAGCGCAGAGGCACCGATCAACCCACAAGGGGCACATTGCCATGTGCCCCTACAACATTGTCCGGTTGAAGCCCCGATCCATCATCCCTCCCCATACCTGCGTCCCCTCCCATACCCCCGCACTGCGTGATCGGAGATCCCCATGTAGGGGTGCATGGCAATGCACCCCGCACCTGAACAAGCCATCCGGCCCAGAGACGCCGATCAACACACAAGGGGCACATTGCCATGTGCCCCTACAACATTGTCCGGTTGAAGCCCCGATCCATCATCCCTCCCCATACCTGCGTCCCCTCCCATACCCCCGCACTGCGTGATCGGAGATCCCCATGTAGGGGTGCATGGCAATGCACCCCGCACCTGAACAAGCCATCCGGCCCAGAGACGCCGATCAACACACAAGGGGCACATTGCCATGTGCCCCACACAATCGTCGCATACTTGAGTCCCCCCTTCGTCGCTCCGTCGCTTCGTCGCTTATCCCCCTTCGCCTCTTCACATAAGGCAATCCCCTCACCGCTCACGCCGCTTCCTCGCGGCCTCAGCCATCAGCGAGGGGCATAGGAGCAACAGCAGCGGGCTGGAGGCATCGACCTCCTCCGCCAGCGACTTGAGCTTCTTCAGCTCCCCCGACTTCAGACCGACCTTGCGAACAATCTCCCGCTGGAGCTTGCCCGGATGGCGAAGCCGCTTGGGCCCAGCCGAACCTCCCTGCCGCCGCCGCGCGATCGCCACCAGCAGCAGAAGCATCAGTGCTGCGAAGCTCAGCAGAATCCATCCGCCCGAACCTGCCCCGCCTCCGCCCGACTCCAGGCTGGCGCTGATGCTGCGGAAGACATCCTCCTGCGTCATCTGTGCGAGCATGCGTGCAATCATCATCCTGCCGCCCTCCTCTGCCGCTGGATGGCCACCATCTCAGCCACGCCGCGCAACACCGTGAACGCATAGCGGCGGACCTTCAGATCCGGATCCTGTCTGGCCAGCCGGCCCACCTCGCTCAGCAACTGCCAGATGCCGATCTGCCGCAGCGCCCACATGGCGGAGATCTTGTGCTCCGGCCGATCGTCGCGAAGCATGTTCGTCAACTGCTGAGCCGCCACGCCGACGTGCATGCGGTGCAGCGCCTTGATCGCGTTCGCCCGCTCGCGGTTGTGGGCATGGCGATTGCGCGCCCGCGCGGTCAGCAGCGGGATGTAGTCCTTGCGGCCGGTGCGTTCGAGGACCTCGATCGCATTCGCGCGGACGCGTGCGTCCTGATCGCTGAGCACGCGCTCCAGCAGCGCTTCGGCCGGCGCCGACGGCAGCGATCCCAGCGCCTGCACCGCCTTGCTGCGGACGCGAGGATTGGGATCCGTGCATGCCCGCATCAGCACACCGTGCAGTTCCTGTGTCAGCTCCAGCTCCTGCGTGATCTGGATGGCCTTGAGGCGCTGTTCGACCGGCCCGCTGGACATGCGTTTGCTGAGGCGCATCGCCGCATCGGGCAGGAGCTTGAGCATCGCCCGCCCGGCTGAGCGGCGGGTGTTGTGGTCCAGGCGGTCGAACCGCTGCCAGAAATTCTCAAATCCCGTCTGGCCGATCGACCGGCTGACCACGCGCCGAACCGACTTGGCTGGTCCGGTCATCAGTTGCAGCAGCACGTTCTCAAAATCCAGCGGGCGCCGGCGGGCGATCTCTCGCGTCGCCAGGCGAACGATCCGCTCATCGCTGTCGTTCAGCAGTTTCTTGAGGAACTGCACCGAGCCGGTCCTCGGCCGCCGGGCGGCGATCCGCACCAGCCGCAGCTTGGCTGCGTAGTCGTCGCGGACACGCTCGTAAATCTGCTCCAGCCGATCGTCCTGCATCACGTCATGCAGGCCGGAAACGGCAATCCACTCCGCCACGCGCGCGGCGTCCGCCGGCTCACGGCGGCGAATATCCGTCGCCAGCGTCTTCTCTTCCCACCACGTGCCACGCACCACCTGATGCATGCATAGTTGGAGCTGGTGATCCTTCAGCCAATGCGTCTTGCGCAACAGTGCATCGAGCACCGGCGCCTGGTCGATGTGCGAGAACGCGATGCCAAAATGCGTCCGCAAGCCGGCGTGGCTGGCCCCCAGCAGGAAGGCTTCGACATGCTCGCTCTCCGGCGGCTGCTGAAGCCGTCGCACCATCGGGCTTTGCCCGGCGTGCTTGGTCGTGTGCAGGATGGCCAGCGTCCTGCTGCCTGGCCAGTCGCACAGCAGCAGCGCGGCCCTCAGCAGTTCCGGTCCATGTTTGCCGCGATGGATGTCCATCGCGCGGGCGATGGTCTGCTCGACCTCGCCGCGGCAGTCCATCAGCTCGCGGTAGACGCTCTTCCGCTCGTCCTCGCTGAGTTTCTGAAGATTGCGGGTTTCGGTGGAAATCCACCGCGCCAGGGCGACCAGCGCCTCGACCGCCGCCTTGGACAGCACCTCATCGGGCTGGTGCAGGTTTTCCGACAGGACGTACGACAACCGCCCCACGCGCCCGCGCGCGATCAGCGAGATCGCCGCCAGCCGCCGCGGGCGGTCGCTGCTCTTGCCGCACTCCCGCAGGGCGGCGTGGAAATAGCGGATGTTCCGGAGGACCTCGAGCTTCAGCGGATCCGGCAGCTCATGGTACAGGTCGATCACGCCGCTGAGGCCATGGGCGGTCTCCCGCCGGATCAGCGCATCGAGCACGATCGCCTTCTCGCCGGGCGTCCCGCGACGAAGCGCCTCGACGAGCAGGTCGTCGGCGGCTTCATTTTCGGACTCGACCAGTGCCTGGATGACGCGCTGAAGCATCTACAGGGCATTATCGGACCTTGCCCGGCCCCGGCTTGAGGGGTTCTGCCCCACCCGGGACCCCGGAAATACCCATCCAAAGGCCTCGGGAACTTGCGAAAACCGCCCCCCTGCTGTACGTTTCGCCGCCCGAGAACATTCCCCCCACTGCGGAGCGCACGATGATCCCCCTGGCTGATCGTATGAGTCTGGTGTCCGAGTCGATTACCCTGGCCGTCAGCGCCAAGGCCAATGCCATGAAGAAGGCCGGGATCGACGTCGTCGGCTTCGGCGCCGGCGAACCCGATTTCGACACGCCCGACTTCATCAAGGAAGCCGCCAAGCAGGCTTTGGACAACGGGCAGACCAAGTACACCCCCAGCCCGTGCTACCCGGACCTGAAGGCTGCCATCGCGCAGAAGTTCCAGAAGGAAAACAACTTGCCGTACAAGCCGGAGAACATCACCACCGGCGCCGGCGGCAAGCACTGTCTGTATATGGCCTTCATGGCCGTGCTGAACCCCGGCGACGAGGTGCTGATCCCGGCGCCCTACTGGGTCAGCTATCCCGAGCAGGTGAAGCTCGCCGGCGGCCAGCCGAAGTTCGTCGTCGGCGCCGAATCCAATGGCTTTAAGATCACGCCCCAGCAGCTTGAGCAGGCGATCACGCCCAGGACCAAGGTGCTGATCCTCAACTCGCCGTCCAACCCCGCCGGCCACGGGTATACCCGTGCCGAGATGCAGGCACTGGCGGATGTGGTGGTCAGGCACCCCAACCTGATCGTCTTCTCCGACGAGATCTACGAAAAGCTGGTGTACGGCTGTTTCGAGTTCGTCAGCTTTGCGACGCTGCATCCGCAGCTCATCGAGCAGACGCTGACGTTCAACTGCCACTCCAAGAGCTTCGCGATGACCGGCTGGCGTATCGGCTACATCGGCGGCCCCAAGCATGTGATCGACGCGATCAACAAGCTGCAGTCACAAATGAACAGCCACATCACCAGCTTCATCCAGCATCCGGGCGCGATCGCGCTGACGGACCCGCGTGGAGCCGAAAGCATCGAGAAGATGCGCCAGCAGTTCGAGAAGCGCGGGCTGCACATGTGGAAGCGGCTGAACGAGCTGCCCGGCATCACCTGCGTCAAGCCGCAGGGCGCGTTCTACTGCTTCCCGAACGTCAGCAGCTACTACGGCAAGAGCATCGGCGGCAAGACGATCACCGACGCCGTCGGTTTCTCGGCTGCCCTGCTCGAGCACAATCACGTCGCCGTCGTGCCGGGCAACGACAGCGGTTTCGACACGCACGTCCGCCTGAGCTTCGCGACGAGCATGGAGCAGATCGACAAGGGCCTCGACCGCCTGGGCGAGTTCCTGAAGAAGCTGGCATGATGGGCCGCGGGCACCGCGCGCCGATCGGTGGAACAACCGGTCCGCTGAAGCGGACCCTACGCTGCTGTTGATTGGTGATGGATGTGGGAGAAGTGCGTAGTGATTGGTGATTAGTACGTAACGGCGCCTGCACGGCCGATGTCTCGGAGGCATCGCTTGCGCCTTCGCGTGGCGCACCGATGTTCCAGAACGGTAGATCTTACGCACTAATCACTACTTACCACCCCTCACGCATCAATCACCAATCACCACTTATCATCTCACCATGGTGACATCCGAACTGAGCGCGCTCCAGGTTGCACTTCATGCCAACGCCGCCGCGTATCGGCGCGCCGTACAGACGTCGGCGCCCGGAGAAGTCTGGGACTTCGTCGTCCTGACGGCAGCCAATGCCAAGCAGGCAGCCGGATATGAGCAGGAGCTGGCGCTGCGGTATCGCTCGGTCGGACCGACGGCAGCGTTCTTCCCAGCCGCTCAGCGGTCGCTGGTGGTGGCTGATCCGCCCGGGCCGCGCATCGGGTCGGGCGGCGCGACGCTCAACGTCATGCGCGAGCTGGTGCGGCGCTTCGGCCTGAAGCCGGCAGACTTCGAGCGTCTGCGCATCCTGCTGATCCACTCCGGCGGGATGAGCCAGCGTCTTCCCGCCTACTCGCCTGTGGGCAAGATCTTTGCCCCCCTGCCGCTGCTGCGGCCGGACGGGCAGATCGCGACACTTTTCGATCATCTGTATGTCACGCTCGCCGGCCTGCCCGAGCGTCTGGGGCCCGGCATGCTGATCCTCGCCGGGGACGTCTTCCTGCTGTTCGACCATCGCAACGTCAGCCGCCCGAAGCCGGGCGTGACGGCATTGACCATGCGCGTCGACGCCGAGATCGGCCGGGGACACGGCGTCTTCGTCACCGACCGCCACAGCCGCATCGTCGACACGCTGCAGAAGGTCGACGTCCCCACCATGCGCAAGCGCCGCGCGCTCGACGCCGACGGCAAGGTGCTGATCGACTCCGGCTTGCTGTTCTTCGATCCCGCGCGGACCCGATCGCTATGCGAGCTCGCCGGTGCGGCGGGACGCGCGCGCAAGCCGGTCCATGAAGCCCACAAGGCCTCGCTCGATCTCTACGAGGAGATGGCCGCCGCGATGACAACGCGCGTCGATCGCCGCTCGTTCATCGCCGGCGGCCGATCGTCCGCTCTGCGGCGCGAGATCTGGAACAAGCTGCACGGCACGCCGTTCACAGCCATGGAGATCGGCGGCGAGTTCCTGCATCTCGGCACGACGCGCCAGTTCCGCGATGCGATGGTCGGCCAGTCGCAGTCGCCCGCGGCCGAGCTGTTCCAGCAGAACATCCTCGCCCACAGCCAGTGGCCGGTGGGAACATCCCAGCGCATCTACCACAGTCTGTTGCTGGGCAGCGACGGGCAGACCGGCTCGCTCGGCGAGGGCAGCCTGATCGAGCACAGCATCCTGGCGGGCCCCGCCCGCATCGGCCGCGGCTGCGTCGTCTCGCAGGTCGTCGCGACGCGCAGCCCGCTGCACCTTGACGATCAGCGGCTGCTGTTCCAGGTCCCGGTACGCGATCCGTCCGGCCGGCTGCTGTTTGTGCAGGTGTGCTGCGGTGTCGAGGACGACTTCAAAGGCCTGTTCCACGACGGCAAGTGCCTGTTCCTCAATGAGCCGATCGAACAGTGGATGCGGCGCACGGGCGTCACCGCCCGCGACGTGTGGCCGAATGTCCCGCCCGAGAAGCGCACGCTTTGGACCGCGCGCCTCTTCCCCGCGACGCCCAGCCGCGACGCGGCGCATGTCGTCACGCGCATCACCACCGCGCACCCACGCAAGAGCGATGTGGCTGCATGGCGCAAGGCCGATCGATACTCCATGAGCATGGTGCTCGAACAGGCAGACCCCGCGGCGCTCATCGAGCATCGCGAGATCATCGCAGCCGAGCTGCAGGCGACCGATCTGATCGGCGTCATCCAGCGGCGCGAGGACAAGCCCGTCGGCGCCGTCATCGGCCGATATGCCAGCGCCGTGGCCTGCCATGCCGGCGAACGCATCCTCGAATCCTGGGCGGATCGGCCGACGGCTGACCCCAACCTGCTGCTGGATCAGGCCCGCGCGCTGTGGTGCGTGGCGCAGCTCATGCAGCGGCCGGACTATCCCGACCCACACCGGGCGCACCGCGACATCGAACCGCTCATGCGCCGCAGCTTCCAGCGGATCGCCCAGGCCAGCGAGCTGGCGCATCGCGCGATCCATGTCGAGCATTCGGGCGCATCGAAGCTGTCGCCCGGCATCGAGGTGATCGCGACATCGCCGGTGCGTCTCGACCTGGCCGGCGGCTGGAGCGATACGCCCCCCTACTGCTACGAGCGTGGCGGGCATGTGATCAATGTCGCGATCGATCTGAACGGCCGGCCGCCGGTGCGCGCGGTCGTCCGCACGCTGCGCGAGCAGAAGATCGTGCTGGAGAGCCACGACCTTGGGCAGACGGTCACACTGCGAAACCTGCCCGATCGGCCGGTCGATGTGGCGGATCCCTTCGCGCTGCACAAGGTGGCGCTTGGCATCGCGGGGTTGAACGGCCCGCTGCGTCGGCTTGGCGCGGGGCTGCATATCTCGACCGAATGCCGCGTGCCCAAGGGATCGGGCCTGGGGACGAGCAGCATTCTTGCAGCCACATTGCTGGCGGCGCTGCATCGGCTTCGTGGTCGCGAAGCGACAGCCGGAGAGCTGATCGAACAGACGCTGCTGCTGGAGCAGCGCTTGAGCACCGGCGGCGGCTGGCAGGATCAGGTCGGCGGGATCGTCGGTGGCGTGAAATCGACGATCAGCACGCCGGGGCTGCCCCAGCGGACGGTGGTTGAACAACTGCGGCTGTCGGATGCGCAGTATGCGGCGCTGCAGGAGCGGCTGGTGGTGTATTTCTCCGGCCAGCAGCGTCTGGCGCGGGATATCCTGCGTCGCGTGATGGGCCGATGGCTGGCGCGCGAGCCGGCGGTGCTGGGGCTGATGGAGTCGCTGCGCCGCGGGGCAGCCGATTTGCGATCGGCGCTGCTGCGGGGCAACTGGTCTGTCGCCGGGCGGGAGATCGCCCGTTACTGGCAGATCAAGAAGGATCTGTATCCGGGCAGCACGACGCCGGAGGTGGACGTGCTGATGCTCGAGCTGCAGGAGCACTACCTGGCAGCCGGGCTGGCTGGGGCTGGCGGCGGCGGATTCGCCTATTTCTTCTGCCGCGATGCCGCCCAGGCGCGACGGCTGAGGCAGCTTCTGATGGAGCGTTCCGCCCAGCCGGGATCGCTGGGAACGGTCTTTGATGCGACCATCAACCGAACGGGTCTGAGCGTGCGTCGGCGGCGTGTTTCGGCCTGATTTCGCGGGCTCCGCGGGCGCCCAACGGCCGCCCAATCGGCCGGAAAGTAGCTCAGCGGTGCGAAACGCTGCCGTCCCCCCGGCCGGGCATTGCCAATCGGCACGAAAAGTTCCACAATCCGCTTTCTGCCCGGCTGGACTCGCACAGGCCGGAGGTCGTAATCCCTATTCTGGTTTGGAAAGGCAACCAACATGAGCACACAGGCGTTTGGCGTCATCGGGATGGAAGTCATGGGCCGCAACATCGCGCTCAACATCGAGCGCAACGGCTTCCCCGTCGCCATCTACAACCGCACCACCTCCAAGAGCGAAGACCTGATCCGCGAGAACCCGGGCAAGAACATCAAGATGGGCCGGGATCTGAAGGAGTTCGTCTCGCTGCTTCAGCGGCCGCGGCGCATCCTGATCATGGTCAAGGCCGGCAAGCCGGTGGACGCGGTGCTCAGCGAGCTGCGCCCCCTGCTGGATGAGGGCGACATCGTCATCGACGGCGGCAACTCGCTGTACCAGGACACCGAGCGCCGCGCGGCTGAGACCCAGGGCACCGGCGTTCGCTTCTTCGGCATGGGCATCAGCGGTGGCGAGGAAGGCGCGCTGTGGGGTCCCAGCCTCATGCCCGGCGGTGACGAGGAGGCGTACAACCACCTCGAGCCGATCCTGAAAAAGATCGCCGCCAAGGCCCCCGGCGACGGCCATCCCTGCGTCACCTATCTCGGCCGCGGCGGTTCGGGCCACTTCGTGAAGATGGTCCACAACGGCATCGAATACGGCGACATGCAGCTCATCGCCGAAGCCTACGACATCCTCAAGCGCCTCGGCGGGCTGAACAACGCCCAACTCAAGGAAGTCTTCGAGGAGTGGAACCAGGGCGACGACCTGCAGAGCTTCCTGATCGAGATCACCGCCAAGGTGATGAACTACAGCGATGAGACGACGGCTGGCAAGCCGCTGGTCGAATTGATCCTCGACAAGGCCGGCCAGAAAGGCACCGGCAAGTGGACGGTCCAGGCGGCGATGGACCTGGGCGTTGCCATCCCGACCATCACGGCTGCGGTCGATGCCCGCATCCTCTCCAGCCTGAAGGATCAGCGCGTCCAGGCGGCCAAGCAGCTCGTCGGCCCGACGCCGTCGAAGCTCAGCGGCATCGACACGAAGCAGTTGATCGCCGACGTGCGTGCGGCGCTGTACTGCTCGAAGGTCTGCTCGTACGCCCAGGGCTTCACGCTGCTGCAGGCGGCCGACAAGGAGTTCAACTTCGGCCTGCGGATCGGGCAGGTCGCCAGCATCTGGGAAGCCGGCTGCATCATCCGCGCGGCCTTCCTGAAGGATATCACCGAGGCGATCAAGGAAGACCCGCATCTGCCGAACCTGCTGCTGACCCGGCGCTTCAAGGAAGCCGTCAACCAGCGGCAGGAAGCCTGGCGGCGCGTCGTGCAGCTCAGCCAGTATGGCATCCCGCTGCCGGCGTTCAGCGCGTCGCTGGCCTACTTCGACGCATACCGCAGCGAGCGCCTGCCGGCCAACCTCATCCAGGCCCAGCGCGACTACTTCGGCGCGCATACTTACGAGCGCACCGACAAGGAAGGCACGTTCCACACGGAGTGGGGCGGGCAGAAGTAACAGATACTGACAAGGTGACAAGGTGAGCGGGTGACAGGGTGATTCAATCACTCGATCACCCGCTCACTCCATCACTCAGTGCTTCATCGAGGCCAGACTGTTCGGGCAGGAACACCATGACTTACCAACCCAACGCCGATCGTTACAAGCAATCCGACCGATGGTTTCGCCGCTGCGGCAACAGTGGTTTGCTGTTACCGGCGATCTCGTTGGGATGCTGGCACAACTTTGGCGGCGCTGGGACCGATGCAAAGCGCCTCGATGAGACGGCGATGCACGCCAACTGCCAGCGGATGCTGTTCACGGCATTCGATCATGGCATCACGCACTTCGACCTGGCCAACAACTACGGCCCCCCGCCGGGCTCGGCTGAGGAGCGCGTCGGCCGGATCCTGCGTGAGGATTTCGCCGGGTATCGCGATGAGCTGATCATCTCGACCAAGGCAGGCTATCGCATGTGGCCGGGGCCGTACGGCGAGTGGGGATCGCGCAAGTACCTGCTGGCCAGCCTCGATGCTTCGCTGAAGCGGCTTGGCTTGGACTACGTCGACATCTTCTACTCGCATCGGCCGGATCCAAACACGCCGCTGGAGGAGACGCTGGGCGCGCTCGACTCCGCCGTCCGCCAGGGCAAGGCGATCTATGTCGGTATCTCGTCGTACAGCGGCGCGATGACAGCCGACGTCGTCCGCATCTGCCAGGCCAACGGCTTTGTCCGGCCGATCATCCATCAGCCGAGCTATGCGATGCTCAACCGGTGGATCGAGACCGATCTGCTGCCGGTGACGGATCGCTTGGGCATCGGCACGATCGCGTTCTGCCCGCTGGCGCAGGGGCTGCTGACGGGCAAGTACCTGGGCGGCATTCCGGAGGATTCCCGCGCCAAGCAGCCAGCGGGATTCCTCAAGGAAGACCGCATCACGCCTGAACTCGTCGCGAAGCTCAACAAGCTCAATGACGTCGCCAAGCGCCGCGGGCAATCGCTGGCACAGATGGCACTGGCGTGGGTGCTGCGCGAGCAGCAGCACGGTCCCGTCACCACCGCCCTCATCGGCGCCAGCCGGCCCGAGCAGATCACCGAGAACGTCAAAGCCGTCGAGAAGCTCGATTTCTCCGAGCAGGAGCTGAAGGAAATCGACGCGATCCTGGCTCAGTGATCTGTGGTTCGGGGTGGAACCACCGAGGCACGGAGACGCGGAGAAGTGTAGTTCATGCCGTGCCACTGTAGGTTGGGCACGTCTCATACAGAGCGCTCTGCCATGCGCATTGTCATGTTGATCCTCCTGCTGGTGATGGGTGTCGCTGCGGCGGCGCGCGGGCAGGTGCTGTGGAGCAATCCGCTGGATGATTCGGCGGACCTCGCGGAAACCCGTGGTACCGGCTCGATCGAAGAGATCGACGGGCGAGCGGCGTTGCGCATCGAAAAGCGCGATGCCAGTGGATCCGCGATGCGGATCATCGCCCTGCCGGTTGAAGCACTTCGCGGGCAGTGGGTTTACCTCTCGGCCGACGTCAAAGCCGATTCGATCAGTGACAAGCCGCGCGACTGGAACGGCGTCAAACTGATGCTGAAGATCGAGACGCCCGCGGGCGATCGATGGCCGCAGGCGCAGATCCCGACGGGCTCATTTGGCTGGCAGCGGTTTTCGACGCGCATCCTCATCCCCGATGACGCCCGATCGCTGACGCTGTTTCTCGGCATGGAGCTGGTGAGCGGGACGGTGTGGTTCGACGATGTGCGCATCACGCGCGCGAAGGTGTTGCGCAACGTGCCGCCGGCGCCGCGCGATCAGCCGATCTTTCGCGGACATGATCTGCCCCGCCTCCGCGGCGCGATGGTGCATCCGCGCATGACGCGCGAAGACCTGGAGTTCTTCGCCCGGCAGTGGAATGGCAATCTCATCCGCTGGCAGCTTCTGCGTCTGCCCGAGGCTGGGAAGGAAAGTGATTTCGAGGACTACGACCGCTGGCTGGCGGAGGAACTCACGCACCTCGATCAGGTGCTGCGATGGGCTGAGGAACTGGGCGTGATGGTCGTGGTCGATTTGCACTCGCCGCCGGGCGGGCCGATCTCCGGCGGGTGGGTGCAGACGGGCAGCGGGCCGTTCTGGGCCAGTCCCGATGCACAGGCACACTTTGTGAAGGTCTGGCAGCGGATGGCTGCGCGTTACAAGGGGAACGACGTGATCTGGGGGTTCGATCTGATGAACGAGCCGGATGACCGGACCGTTGTCGAAGGTTGCGACGACTGGCAGACGCTCGCGGAGCGCGCCGGTCGCGCGATTCGCGAGATCGATCCCGATCGCACGCTGATCGTCGAACCGCCCCACTGGGGATCGGCGGACGGGTTTGCCGGCTTTGAGCCGATCGATCTGCCCAACGTCGTCTACAGCTTCCACCTCTATACGCCGTTCGAATACACGCATCAGGGCGTGCATGCCCCAGCCGATCCGATCGCCTACCCCGGCCAGATCAACGGCCGGATGTGGGACAAGGACGCGATCGAAAGGTCGATCCAGCCGGCAGTTGCGTTCGCTGACCGATACCGCGTGCACATGTACGTCGGCGAGTTCAGCGCCATCCGCTGGGCGCCCGGAGCCGAGCGATGGCTGGCCGATGTGATCGCGATCTTCGAAAAACACGGCTGGGACTGGAGTTACCACGCCTACCGCGAATGGCACGGCTGGAGCCTGGAACACGGCATCGATCGGAACGATCAATCACGGACAGCCGATTCCGGTCGTCGCCAGCAGGCCGTACGGCGATGGTTCGATCAGAACCAGCGCGCCCGTTGACGGATCACCCCCCCCTCAAACTGCGAATGTTCCACGTGGAACAATGACATAATTGCCGCGCGCAATGTTCCACGTGGAACATCGACATCAGACCGGGATCTCAATGTTCCACGTGGAACATTTTCACGGCGGCCCGTTTCCCCGACACGCCGTGCTGCGCCCCGCCGCCAACTTCGTCTCTTCGTCTCTTCGTCTCTTGCGCAACGTCATTGTTCCACGTGGAACATTGCACTCCCCCCGTCGTCGCCCCCCGTCCCCCTGACATAACGTTGTCAGGCCAGCAGTTGTCCTTCGAGGGCAATGGCCAACTGCTGGAAGACCAGAGATGTGTTCACGTTGGAATCGATGTAGTTCTCCGCCCGGGCGATGGCGTCGATGCCGGCACACAGGCGCTCGAGGGCGTCGGGATCTGTCGTCTGGCGAAGCTGCTGACGCAGAACCTGCGCGCTGAGCTTGAGATAGATCAGCAGGCCCTCGCGCGTCGCCTGGGCCTTGCTGGCGAGGTTGTCGCGGTCGATCTGCTTCTCAGCATACTCGGCAGCCGCGGAGGTAATCAGCTCCTGCAGCTCCGATGCATCGGGATTCGGCTGGGTAAGGATGCGCTTCAGCAGCACGTTAAGCCGGCGGGCGTGCGGGATCACGCCATCTTCGATCCACCGCAGCGCCAGCCCCAGCGAACCGTCCGCGAAATCGGCTGCATCGGTCGCGTCAGCCGTTTCGATCCCGCGATTGCGAAGCTGCTCGATGACGCGCTCGCGGCTGAGCGATGAGAAGCGCACCTGCTGGCAGCGGCTGTGGATCGTCGGCAGCAGCAGGCTTGGCTGATCGGTCAGGAGGATCAGCAGCGTTTTGCCGTAGGGTTCTTCGAGCGTCTTGAGCAGCGCATTCTGGGCTGCGGTGTTCATGAGCTCGGCTTCTTCGATGACGAACACCTTGCCGTGCATCAGCGTCGACTTGCGATTGGCCGGGACCAGCAGATGCTCGCGGATCACGTCGATCGACAGATCGATCGCCTTGCTGGTGTCCTTGTCCAGGCGGATCAGTTGCCGGAAGACGCGATGGTAGTCCGGATGCGTCTGAGCCTGCATCAGCCGGCACGACTCGCACGATCCGCAGGGCATCGGCAGATGATCCTGCGGATCGATCCGCGGCTCGAAGCACAGGAACACCCCCGCCAAAGCCAGCGCGGTCGTGCCTTTGCCCACCCCCACCGGGCCGGCAAAGATCAGCCCATGCGGCAACCGATCCGCTGTCCACGCGGCGCGGATGAACTCAATCGCCTGCGGCTGATCGAAGATGTCTTTCAACGTCGTCATGACCTGTCACTGCACGTGCGGGACGCCCGTGCCCTGTGCGTCTACATCGCCAGCATCTGCACCACGCTCAGCCCCACCAGCCCGGCGATCAGCAGGCCAAAGATCGCCATCAGCGCGCCATTGCGCAGGCTGATGTGAGTCGGCTGGATCATAGCCCGCGAGGCATAGGCGATCGTGGGGCGGGAGGACGGCATAGCCGAATTGTACGGGATCACCGGCTGGCCAGCTCCTGGACAATCTTCCAGATATCCTCGTGCACCGCCTGCACGTCGCGATCAGCATTGACCAGCCGATAGCGCTCGGGATCCACAGCGGCCTGGGCGTGGTAGTTCTCGCGAACCATTTCGTGATATTCCAGCGGTCGCTGCTCGATGCGGTCGTGCTCGCGGTTGATCCGCTGCATACTCCGCTCAGCCGGCATGTCGAGGATGATCGTCAGGTCCGGCCAGTGCCCCTGGATGGCGATATCGGCGACATCGCGAATGTCATCCGCCGTCAGGTCCTCCCCGCCAAGCTGGTAGGCCAGCGTCGACGACACGAACCGGTCGCACAGCACGACCTGTCCATTCTCGATCGCCGGCAGGATGATCTGGGTGATCATCTGCGCCCGCGCCGCCATGTACAGCAGCATCTCGCAGCGCATGCCCATCTCGGTATACGTCGGATCCAGCAGGATCTCGCGAATCCGCTCGCCGATGCGCGTCGTCCCCGGATCGCGCACCGTCACGACATCCAGCCCCTCCCCCGCCAGCCGATCGCGCAACAACCGAACCTGCGTGCTCTTCCCCGAGCCTTCAGTCCCGTCCAGCACAATAAACTTGCCACGCAGGTCGCTCATGATGGGTATTTCCGTGGCACGGGCGCCGCGCCCGTGCAGTTCACCTTTGCATTCTGCACGGGCGAGGGGCCCATGCCGCGATGCTCCGCTTAAGACACGTCAAGTGATCGGTGGCGCGGACCTCTCGAATGCGGCTCGTGTCGCATGTCCTTCCCGACCCACCCGCACGCCATGCGCGATCGCGACCATGGCTGTGTCAGTATATCACACCCCCACCCCCCTGTCCGCCGCTTGACCCTCCTGCCTGTGCCGCCATACATTCAACCTTCTATGGACTCGACTTACGCGGAGATCAAGGACTTCTTTGCCCGTGTTTTTGGCGACCACGGTCGCACGCATCTGATCCGGTCGCCCGGGCGCGTGAACCTCATCGGCGAACACACCGACTACAACGACGGCTTCGTCTGCCCCATGGCCATCGAGCCGCAGGTGAACTTCGTTTGCCGCAGCCGGGACGACGGCCTGGTTCGCGTCGCCAGCACGGTCTTCCCCGACCAGGTCGTCGAGTTCAGCATCCAGCAGGACATCCAGCGCGGCGAGCCGAAGTGGGCCAACTACATCCGCGGCGTCGCAGCCCAGCTCAAGCAGGCCGGCATTCCGCTGACCGGCATGGATGTCGCGCTGGCCAACACGCTGCCCGTCGGCGGCGGTTTGTCCAGCAGCGCAGCCATCGAGGTCGGCACGGCCCTGTGCTTCCTCAAGCTCGCCGGCCATGACCTGGATGCCGGGCGCCTGGCTCTGCTGTGCCAGAAGGCCGAACAGCAATATGCCGGCGTCCCCTGCGGCATCATGGATCAGATGATCGTCAGCAGTGCCCGCGAGGGCCACGCGACGCTCTACGACTGCCGCACCGGCCAGAAGCAGTACGTCCCGCTCGATCCGCGCGAGCTGCGCGTCGTCATCACCAACAGCCTTGTCAAGCACGAGCTGTCGGGGGGCGAATATGCCCAGCGCCGTCAGCAGTGCGAGACGGCTGTCGCTCACTTCCAGAAGGCATCGCCCGAGGTCAAGGCCCTGCGCGATGTCACGCTCCATCAGCTTGAGACCGCCAGGGACAAGCTCGATTCGGTCGTCTATCGCCGCGCCCGGCACGTCATCACAGAGAACCAGCGTGCCACGCAAGCCGCGGCTGCGCTGGCAGCTCGCCAGTACGAGAAAGCCGGCCAGCTCATGGTCGAGTCCCACAACTCGCTGCGCGACGACTATGAGGTGAGCGTGCCCGAGCTGGATTACCTGGTCGAGCAGGCGATCACGGTCAAGGGCGTATATGGCGCCCGCATGACCGGCGGCGGCTTCGGCGGCTGCATCGTCTCGCTGGTTCAGCCCAGGAGCGTCGAGGCTCTGGTGGCCCATCTGGACAAGACCTACGAGGCCCGTTTCGGCAAGAAGCCGGCCAGCTTCGTCACGACCGCCACGGCGGCTGCGAGCGTGGTCGAGTAGGACGTACCCGTAGGGCAGGCTATTGCCTGCCGAAATCTTGCGCGCATGGGCGCCCAGCCCGCAATGGCGTGCCCGACCGGCTCGGCCGACTGCCGCCCGCTGCCCGCTGCC
>CALEKX010000079.1 GCA_937904525.1 uncultured Phycisphaerales bacterium | reverse complement strand
GTGGTCCGATCCGGCGTTTCGATGCGCGAAGGAAGCATAGAGCATCGGCGCCGACTTGCAACAGTTCTACGCCCGGCCGACACTGAGGGATCGGGACAAACTGCGGACCACCGCGTCAGTCCGATCACCATGAAAACGATCCGTACAGCTCGATGGAACGACCCGGCATCTCCGGATGACGGGTGTCGGCTCCTGATAACACGTTATCGGCCGCGCGGCGTCAGCAAGGCTGAAGAAACCTGGGACGCCTGGATGCCGAACCTTGGTCCCAGCCGCGAACTGCATGCCGCCTTCTGGGGCAAGGGGCGGCTGAAGATCGATTGGCGGACCTATCTGTCACGTTATCGGGCCGAGATGCGCGAGCAGCGCGAGGCGATCGACGAGCTGGCCCGCCGCGTCGCCCGCGGCGAGCAGATCACGCTGTTGTGCTCCAACGCCTGCGTGCGTGAGGATCGCTGCCATCGTTCGGTCCTCAAACAGCTTATCGAAAAGCGGACCCAGCAGATCGAGGAGGAGGGGGCATGAAAATCCTGCTGGTGCCGATGGGGACGCCGGGAGACGTCCAGCCGTTCATCGATCTGGGTCTGGAGCTGCAGTCGCGCGGCCATGGCGCGCAACTGGTCGCGCACGCCAATTTCGCGGCATGGGTGCGGCAATTCGGCCTGCCATTTGTCGAACTTGGTCCGGCTGAGCAGTACGAGCGTCTGCTGGCGGATCGCAATCTGTGGAATGTCCACAAGTCGCCGCGCGTCTTCGCCAAGAAGCTGGTCCTGCCGACGATGCGGCCGCTGTACGAACTGATCCGCAAAGCGGCGGAGGATGGCCCGGTGATTGTGGTCGCGCAGACGATGGCCCTGGGGGCGCGCGTCGCACACGACCGGCTTGGTGTGCCGCTGGTGACGGTTCACCGTCAGCCGGCGGTGGTGCGAAGTCTGCGGGATTCGCCCGTCATCCCGTACTTCGCGTTCGGCCGGTTCGTGCCGAAGACGATCAAGCGGCTGGAGTATCGCCTGATCGATGCGGCGCTCGATCATACTTACGGGCCGAAGCTCAATGCTTTTCGCGGAGAACTTGGCTTGCCGCCGGTGAAGCGGATCGTCGGCCACTGGATGCATTCGCCCGACGCGGTCCTCGGCTTCTGGCCGGAGTGGTTCGCCTCGCCTCAGCCGGACTGGCCGGCGAACATGCAGCTCGTCGGCTTCGACGTGCAGACGCGCGGTGAAAAGCCGCCGCCGGCTTCGCTGGTGGAGTTTCTCGACAAGGGCGAAAAACCCATCGTCTTCACCGTCGGCAGCGGCATGCAGCATGGGCGGGCGTTCTACGAAGCCTCTGCCAAAGCGTGCGAGCGCATCGGCCGGCGCGGCGTGCTGATCACGCGCAAAGCCGATCAGGTTCCCTCGCATCTGCCGCCGACGGTCCTGCATGCGGAGTATGCGCCGTTCAACTGGCTGCTGCCGCGATGCGCAGCCGTCGTGCATCACGCCGGCATCGGCACACTCGTCCAGTCGCTGGCGGCGGGGATCCCGCAACTGGCGATGCCGGGCGTGGTGTTCGACACGCCGGACAACGCACGCCGCCTGGAGCGGCTGGGGGCGGGGATGGTCATCACCCAGCGGAAGTACCTGAGCGGCGGGGCGGCTGAGGCGCTGGAGCGTCTGCTGGCCGACTCGCAAATCGCCGCCAGGGCCCGCGCGCTGGCGGAGCGCATGCGCGCCGACAATGCGATTGCCCGGGCAGCCGACGTGATCGAGCAGGTAGCAAACCGTCGATAATGAAATGACCGCCCGCGGCGTTCGTTCCTATAATGGAGGGCCGCAGGCGTTCCTATGATCCAGTTTCCCTGTACTTGCCAGTTTCGCCTGGAAGTGCCCGACGAGCTCGCCGGCGGGCTGATCCAATGCCCGCAATGCGGCCGGCTTTGCGATGTGCCGACGCTGAGCGATCTGCCGCACCTGCGCGAAGATGGCACGATCGAGCTGGAGCTGGAGGAACTACCGCCTCGGCAGGATGATCTGGCCAAACTCCGCCGGACCTATATCCGATCGACCACCGATGAAGCCGGCCAGGAGATCGACCTGCGTCTCACACCGGAGGAGATCGCCCTGGCAGGGGAGGAATCGCCCCCGCAGTACGTCCGCCCGACGCCCAAGTACGATCCCATCACAGGCGAGCTCATCCGTCCGCTGGACCTGAAAGAGGACCCCGTCCAGCCGACCGGGCCGATCCCCGTGGCCAAAGCGGCATTGACCTACTTCACAGATCGCGTCAACGACCGCCTGACAGCCGGCAGGATCATGCTCGAGCTGTTCATGCCGCTGAACATGGTGGTCATGTTCTTCATCTTCCTGATGCATGCCGCGGCACAGGCCTTTGCACAGGTGCTCGTCTTGGCGCTGTTCAACATCCCGCTGACGCTGGTGATCCTGTCGCACTACGCCAATGTGGTCGAAAGCACCGGCCCGGACGGCCATGATGAGCTGCCCCGGCCGCTGCGGGATCTGAGCCTGTGGGATGATCTTTGGGCGCCGCTGGGGCAGATGGTGCTGTCGCTGGGCCTTGCGCTGGGGCCGGCGGTGTTTGTGCTGATGTCGAAACGGGTGCCGGATGGCATTCGTGAGCCGCTGGCGCTGATGCTGGCAGCGGTGGGGCTGGTGTTTCTGCCGGCGTTGATCCTGACGACCGTAACGGGGACGACATTCTTTAACCTGCGGCCAGATCGGGTTTTAGGCGTGATCCGGGCCTGCGGGAGGGGATATCTGGTCAGCTTGGCGGGGTGCTTGGCGACGCTGGGGATCTATTTCGGGCATATCTTCGGGTATCACCTGTTGCCGCAGGCGTGGATCGTGGACCATCCGTGGCTGAACGTCCTGCGGCATCCGAGCGTGGAGTACACGACGCTGCTGGTGGCGGTCTATTTTGGGCACTTCTTTACCTGGCATCTGGGAGTGCTTTACCGGCGACATCACGAGCAGTTTCCATGGATTCTCCAGTGGCACATCCCGCGTCCCAAGCCCGATCGGCCCGGCCGGCCCGCAGCCAGGGCTCCGGGCCGGGTGGCAGGCGTGGGTAGGGAGATCCCCAATGTGCGATCTGAGATTTGAGATCTGAAGTTCCAGATCTCAGATCCCGCTCGCCCTTGGACGGACATTTCCCTCACCCCACCCCATCTTTCTCCAACATGCCTCCCAACGGATGGTATAACTAAGCAGAAGGAGCCATCCCATGCGCCGACTGATCCTGGTGCTGATTGCCGCCGTGATCGCGCTGTCGCCGGGCGATGCCTCGGCTGAGTTCGAGAACCCCAAGGCCAACATCCCGCCCAAGGCCAAGCCCCAGCGGCGGAACGCCGGCGAAGGCTTCCCGCCGTTGCCCCTGCCAGCGACGCCGCTGCGCCGATCCGAGCGCAAGCGCGAGCCGTCGCCGCCGGCGCTGGTCGGCAGCATCACCTTTTCCGAGATGGCCCAGAAGCAAGCCGGCTTCGAGTGGCCGACCACGATCATCGACATCGAGAAGTGGGTTGAGTGGACCAATGCGCAGCTCGGCCAGAAGTACCGCTTCGTCGGCACGGACTTCTCGAAATTCAGCTACGATCCGACCGAGCTGCCGATCCTCTACTTCACCGGCTGGCGGCCGATGCCGCAGTTGGACGAAGGCACGATCCAGAAACTCCGCCGCTATCTGATGGACGGCGGGACGTGGGTGATCCACAGCAACTGCGGCCGGCCGGAGTTTAACGAATCGCTCCGCCGCGAGTTGCGGCGCATCTTCCCCGATCGCGAGTTGGCAGCCATCCCGACCGACCATCCGATCTACTCCGCCTTCCACACCATCACGCAAATGAAGGTGCGCGAAGGCAGCAAGCCGTGGAAAACGATCCCGCCGTATCTCGAGACGATCAACATCGGCACACGCGCAGCCGTCATCTTCTCGCCGATCGACCTGTCCTGCGGCTGGGACGCCGAAGCCAACCCCATCGAAGGCGGTGTGCTCTACGATCAGCAGGATGCACTGCGCCTTGGCAGCAACATTGTTACGTACGTGCTGGCGGAGTATCAGTACGCCCGGTTCTTCCATCACCAGAAGGTCTACCACCAGGCGGATGACGCGACGCGCGATCAGCTCGTGCTCGGCCAGATCGTCCACAACGGCGACTGGGATGCCACGCCGCACGGCTTGCCGAATCTGCTCAAGCACATCGATCAGGGCACGACGCTGAACGTGCAGTTCAAGCGCGTTGCCGTCGATCCCGCGACAGCCGACATCTACAGCTTCCCGATCCTGTTCATGAGCGGCCAGCGCGATTTCGCCTTCAGCGATGAAACGCGCCGCCGGCTGCGGGAATACCTCGATCACGGCGGCGTGCTGCTGGTCGACTGTGTCATCGGCAACAGCGAGTTCGACGCCGCTTTCCGTCGCGAGATCGCAAAGCTCTATCCCGATCGCGAGCTGAAGCTCCTGCCAGCCGACCATCCGATCTACAGCTTCGTGTACGACACGCGTCGCGTGCAGCTTGCGCCGCTCGGCCATCAGCTATTCCCGCAGATCGACACGCCGCAGCTCCACGCCATCGAGGTCGACGGTATGCTGCCGGTCATCTACTCGCGCCTGAGCCTGAGCGCCGGCTGGGAGCAGCTCCCGCGTGCCTACAACGTCGGCTACGCCGACGCCGACGCACTCAAGCTCGGTGTGAATATTCTGATGTACGCGATCACGCACTGACAGGGGAGGCAGATCGGCCTGCGCATGCGTTACACGCCGCATGCGCGATCGCGTCACTTGTGTTTCCCGCGAAGATGCTGCATGCCGCGGTAGATGGCGAGGATGGCTCCGGACAGGATGAGCCCTGCCACGAGGCCGCCAATGGCGCCGAGGGCAAGCAGTGCCCGGTCGTTGGAAGCGAAGTAGGCGATCAACGCCCCAGCCAGTGCGCACACGATGACGACTGCCAGTTGGAAGAGATTGTCGCGCAGGCGGATGTTGACGCCGGTGACCGTGTCGGTGACGACGTTGTACACCTCGCGCGCGTCCATCTCTTGAGCGGTCTGCGGCGACTGATACTCCACCGGCTGGGGCTTCTGCGGCGGAAGCGGCGGCGGTTCCTGATGTGATGTGGACATGATACCTCCCTCTGTCTCGGGATATCTTCGTCCAATGTGAAGCGCACCGCAAATTAACGGGGGATCTGCGTCAGTCTCCTGTGCGCGCAGAAAGAGCCCGTCTGCCGCTGCAGACGGGCTCCAGGAGGGGGGATCGGGGTCGAGGCTACTGCACCACCAGATCGGCCGTCAGCCGAATCGGATTGGCGATGTTGTAGCGGTTGGGGCTGGTGGCCATCACCGTCTCGTGGATCTTGCGGAACTGCTCCGCGGTTCCGTTCCCTTTGATGCGCACGGTATAGTGGAGGCTGTCGTAGCCGGGCTTGACGGTCGAGTCCAGGCCGAAGAAGCCCCGCAGGTCGATCTCGCCTTCCGACTCAATCTCCACGCTCTCCAGCTCCACGCCCATCAGCGACGCGACGGCTACATAGCCGACCATCATGCAGGCGTTCATCGCCGCCATCAGGTACTGCTGGGGGTTGGGGTGCGTGTTCGTTCCGCACAGCTCAAACGGCTCGTCGACGGTGAGGGTAAAGTTCTGCGGGATACGGCGGCCGCCGATCTCAAAGCCGTTCACGTGCGTCCGCGAAACGGTCCCGCCCGCCCAGCGGGTTGTGACGTTCCACCGCGTCAGGCCGGCTTGGACGTCAGCCGCGACAGCGTCGATTGACTGCTCAGCGCTGGTGGGGGTAACGCAGCGGTTGCTGAGGGAATCGCAGAGGACGCGGAGTGTGCCGGGAGTTCAGCGACAGGTGCGTCCCGCACGCGCAAGACAACAAACTCAAGTCAGCATGGGCGAGGCGCCCATGCCACGAACTGGAAATCCAATCTCGCGGGCAGGTAGCCCGTGCCACTGAAACCGCTGGCTCAGTCTCCCCTCACATCTTCTGCCTTCCCGCGATCGCATCGGCGAGGATGTTTCGATTTGCGTATTCGATGCTGCTGCCAGCCGGAAGGCCGCGGGCCAGGCGCGTGACCTGTACGTTGGGATAGCTCGCCAGCAGCGCCTGCAGATGCAGGGCTGTGCCGTCGCCCTCCATGTTGGGGTTGAGGCCCATGATGACTTCGCGCACCGTGCCGCTGGCGACGCGGCGCATGAGCGGCTCGACGGTGAGGTCGGCGGGTTCGATGCCCTCCAGCGGGCTGATGCGTCCGAGCAGGACGTGATACACGCCCTTGTAGAGGCCGGTGGCTTCGAGGGCGAGCAGATCCTTCGGCTGCTCGACGACGCAGACGAGACCCTGGTCCCGGCTGGGGTCGGAGCAGATGTGGCAGGGATCCTGCTCGGTGAGGTTGTAGCAGACGCTGCAGTGGCGGATGCGCGTCTTCACGTCGCGGATGGCGTCGGCCAGTTTCAGGGCTTCTTCAGGCTTTTGCTTCAGGAGGTGAAAGGCGATGCGCTCAGCCGACCGCATGCCGATCCCAGGCAGGCGGGCCAGTTCGTTCATCAGATTCTGGATGCTCTGGGCATAGTTGGACATAGATGATCGATTATACGGGCTATGCGCGGCGAAGCGATGGAGCGATCAAGAGAGGGGGAGAGCGACGAAGCGACGGCGCGACGGAGTGGGGGGAGCGACGAAGGGGGACAGGTGCTGGCAACTGGCAACTAACAACTGACAACTAGCCAGCCCGCGATGTCGCGGCCAGTCTGGCAGCCGCCCTGACCAGGTCGGAGGGGTCGATTGGCTTGGACAGATGCGCGTCGAAGCCGGCGGCGAGGGAGGCCTGGCGATCCTGTTCGGCTGTGTAGGCGCTGAGCGCGATGGCAGGGCAGCGCGTGCCGTTGGCGGATTCGTGCGCGCGGATCCGCCGCATCAGGGAGTAGCCGTCCTCATGCGGCATGGCCAGATCGCTGATCAGCAGATCCGGCGGCTGGGCGATGAAAGCTTCGAAAGCCGGCGCCGCCGAGTCGAAAGCCGTCACCTCCGCCCCATGCAGGCGCAGCGTCCGTGAAAAAACAGACCGGCTGTCGCGCTCGTCATCGACCACGAAGATGTGCAGACCTTCGAGCCGCTGGGTGTCGACTTCGACATCGGATCGCTCATCGGGCTCAGCCTCGGCGACCTGCTCGGCGATTGGCAGATAGACGCGGAACGTCGCGCCATGGCCGATCCCCTGGCTGGCGGCTTCGATCGTGCCGCCGTGCAGTTCGACCAGATGCCGCACGATGGCCAGGCCCAGCCCCAAGCCGGTCTGGCGGCGGGTGGTCGAGCTGTCCGCCTGGCGGAATCGCTCGAAAATCAGCGGCAGGAAGCGCGGATCGATGCCCTGGCCGGTGTCGCTGACGGTGATGACGGCCTGCTCGCCGTCGCGATGCAGCTCCACCTCGATTCTGCCGCCTTCGGGCGTGAACTTCACCGCATTGCTCAGCAGATTCCACACGATCTGCTGAAGTCGCATCGGGTCGCCATCGAGCGCGCCGATCTGCGCATCGATGCGCCGAACCAGGTGCAGCTTCTTTTCTGTGAGCATCGGCCGCACGGAGGCGATGGCCGCTTCAACCACCTGCGGCAGGAGGACGCGCTTGCGGCGCAGGTGGATCTTGCCGGAGATGATCCGCGACATATCCAGCAGATCGTCGATGAGCTGGGCCTGGGACTTGCTGTTACGCTCGATGGCGTCGACGGCTTCGCGGCGCGTCTCCTCGTCGAGATCGGGCATGCGCAGCAGTTGTGTCCAGCCGAGGATGGCATTCAGCGGCGTGCGCAGCTCGTGGGAGAGCGTAGCGAGGAACTGATCCTTGGCTGTGTTGGCGGCTTCCGCCTGCTCGCGGGCGGCTTGGGCGCGAACCAGCTCGATACGCTGTTCCTCAGCACGGCGCTGCTGGATGCTGTAGCGGATGCTGCGTTCCAGCAGCGGGGCGGTGATCTGCGACTTGCTCAGATAATCGGCAGCGCCGGCACGCATCGCCGCCAGGTCGACGTCGCGTCCACCCTGGCCGGTGAGAATGATGATCGGCAGCCGGCAGCCGGCTGCGACGGCTTCGCGGATGAACTCGATGCCGTCATGCGCCCCCAGGCGATAGTCGACCAGACAGACGTCGAAGCCATCGTTGGAGATCGCGCGCAGACCCTGGTGGTAATCAGGAATCCACTCGATTTCGAATCGCGCGGATTCGATGCCGTTGAGCAGATCGCGCGTGAGAACAAAGTCATCCTCGTCGTCTTCGACGAAGAGCACGCGGATGACCTCGGGCGGCTGGGTTGTTTGCGGGGCGTTGATCACTTGTTGCCGTTGGGGAGCTCAACAATCTCAAACCAGTAGCGCCCGAGGACTTTCATCACCTGCACCAGCCCTTCGAAAGTGACGGGCTTGGTGATGAAGGAGTTCACTCCCAGATCATAGGTGCGATAGATGTCTTCTTCCGCCTTGGAGGTCGTGAGCACGACGATGGGGATGCAGCGGAGGCTGGGATCGGCCTTGATTTCTCGGAGGGCTTCACGCCCGTCCTTTCGGGGCATATTGAGATCCAGCAGGATCAAGCCCGGGCGTGGGGCAGCAGCTTCGTCCTGGAAGCGGCCGCGGCGGTGGAGGTAGTCCATCAGTTCTTCGCCGTCCTCGACGATCCGCAGGTCGTTGGCCAGGCGGCTCTCGGCGAGGGCCTCCTGAGCCAGGAGGCGGTCATCGGCGTCGTCATCCGCCAGCAGAATCGTGATCGGTTTGGGCGTGGGCATGATGCTGCACCTCCGGTTGGCTTCGTGGAAGGATGACCACGAAGGTTGTCCCCTCGTCAGGGCGGCTGCGCGCGGTCAACTGACCGCCATGCCGTTGGACTATCTTACGGCAGGCGGCCAACCCTACACCAGTCCCCTCGTACTGATTCCGGCCGTGCAGACGCTGAAAAATGTTGAAGATGCGGTCGGCATACTTCTGGTCAAAACCGATGCCGTTGTCTTTCACGTGAATCTCGACCATGTTGGGATTGTCGTTGGGCACGGTCGTGATGTGCACAACGGGGTCGACATCGGGCTTTCGGAACTTGAGGGCATTGCTGAGCAGGTTCTGGAAGAGCTGGCGGATCTGGGTGGGGTCGGCGTCGATGGTGGGCATGGGGCCGACTTCGATTTTGCCGTGGGATTCTTCGATCCGCGTTTCGAGGTCGGAGATCACCTCCTGGATGATGTGGCCGACGTCGACGCGCTGGAACGGCTGGGCACGGCTGGTGACCCGTGAAAATGCCAGCAGATCATTGATGAGCACCTGCATGCGGCCTGCGGCGTTGTGCATGCGGGAGAGATAGTCGGTGCCCTGGGCATCGAGGCGGTCGCCCTGCGTGACCTTGAGGCGATCGCCAAATGCCTGAATCTTGCGGAGCGGCTCCTGCAGGTCGTGGGAGGCGACGGAGGCAAAGTCCTGCAGCTCGCGGTTGCTGCGGCGGAGCTCGGTGATGGCGGCGTTGAGACGCTGGCGGGCCTCGTAGGCGTCGGTGACGTCATGCAGGCTGATGACGGCGCCGCTTTGGCGTCCGCCCTCATCGAGGATGACGCGTCCGCTGACGGTGACGATCCGCCGGCTGCCATCGGGGCGGAGGAGGATCAGCTCGCGTTCCTCGATTCTGCCGTCGCGGAGGACCTGGCGGAGGGGCCAGTCGTCGGCCTCGACGGGTTGGTTGGTTTCCGGATCAAGGAAGCGGACTTTGGTTTGCCAGTCTTCGGGGGCGGGCTTGGGATCGGTCAGGCCGCACATCGTGCGGGCGGCGTCGTTGTAGCGGACGACGTTGCCGTCGGAGTCGGTCGCGATGATGCCCTCCTGCAGGCTGTCGAGCAGAGCGGTCAGGGCGTTGCGCTCGACGAACAGAGCGCCCTCCGCCAGCGTGCGCTCGTGGACTTCGTTCATGAGCTGGTAATTGGCGCTGGCGAGCTGGGCGGTGCGTTCCTCGACACGGCTTTCCAGTTGCTCGCGCGTGGTGGTGGCTTCGAGGACGCTGCGGTGGTAGACCTCCGACAGGCCGGCGATGATCAGGCCATGGATGATGAACAGCAGGTGCGACAGCAGTAAGGAGTCATCCGCTAGGGCGAGGCTGAAATACGGCTCGAGGAACAGGAAATCGATGATCAGGACCGACAGGGCCGTCGCCAGGATGGCTGGCCACATTCCCCCGACGATGCCGGCGATCAGCACCGGCAGGGCGAACAGGAGGAAGGGCGAGCGGACCTCGGTGTCGCGGATTTCGAGCGCCAGACGGATCCCGGTCACCACCGCGACAGCGGCGACGGCGGTGAAGTAGCTGCTGATCGGGGGGCGGCGGCTGAACATCGACTGTGGTACAAGTATCTGATGTATCTGAGTTTCTGACAACGTCCACTTCAGGACGCTGGCGCGGTGAAATTTTGCATCCGGCCAGTTCAATTACATAATCGCGCCTGCATGAGTATTGTTCTGATTGGCTATCGCGGCAGCGGGAAATCAACGATTGGCAAGAAATTGGCAGACCGCCTGTGGCAGCCGTTCGTGGATACGGATGAGCTGATCGTCCGCCGGGCCGGGATGAGCATCCGGGAGATCTTCGAGAAAAAGGGGGAGCCGTATTTTCGCGATCTCGAAACCGAGATCGTCAAGGAGGCCCTCCTGCTCGAGGACCATGTCGTCGCCTTGGGCGGCGGGGCGATCCTGCGGGAAGAAAATCGCCAGGCCATCAAGGCGTCCAATCAGCGGGTGATCTACCTGAAGTGCGATCCAGCCGTGCTGGCGGAGCGCATCGCCGCTGACCCCTCAACCGCCGCCAGCCGGCCGCCCCTCACGCCCGGGCGCAGCAGCGCCGACGAGGTCGCCCAGGTCCTCACCGAGCGCGAGCCGCTGTACCGCCAGATCATGCATGCCGAACTGGACGTTACCCGCCTTTCCCCCGAAGATGCCGTGGTTTACATCGTGCGGCTGCTGTGATGCCGCCTCAGCCCATCGCCCTCGCCTGACGTGACTGTCGAAATGCCCCATGCGGTCTACATCATCTTTCTGTTCGCCCTGGGCGCGTGCGTGGGCAGCTTTCTGAATGTCGTCGTCTACCGCCTGCCGAAGGCGAACAACTGGTGGGAGGGGATCAAGTCGCTGATCCATCCCCCGTCGCACTGCCCCAAGTGCAACAAGCCGCTGGCGTGGTATGACAACATCCCCGTCTTCGGATGGATCTTCCTCGGTGGCAAGTGCCGGTCCTGCAAGCTGCCGATCTCGCCGCGATATCCGATCGTCGAAGCCATCTGCGGCGGGCTGTTTGTCTTCTACTACGTGATGTTCTTCATCTACGACATCGGCCCGTGCCTGCCGGTGTCAGATCAGACGTGGGGCGTGGTGGTCGCCAATGACCTGGTGATCGAGCGCCACTGGCCGATCTATGCCCTCTACATCTTCACGATCGCAGCACTGCTGGCAGCCAGCCTGATCGATGCGGAGCTGTTCATCATCCCGCTGGAGATTCCGTGGCTGGTCGCGATCGTCGGTTTGATCGCGCATGCGTTCATCGCACCGACGGGCATGCCCGGAAATCTCGCGGCTGGGCCGATTGCATCAGCCGTCGGAGCCGGCGGGACGGTGGGGCTGATCCTCAGTATGCTCGCCCTGCGCTTCGGCTGGCTGAAACGCAGCTTTCCGCAGGGCGAGCCGGTGCTCGATGTCGATCGCGAGGCCATCCAGCAGGAGATCGAGCAACTTCGCAAGGAAGGCAAGCCGGTTCCTGAGTTGCCGCCACCTTACACATCCGGCCAGATCCGCGCGGAGATGGGGTGGGAGATGCTGTTCCTGCTGCCGCCGATGCTGCTGGCAGGGGTGATGGTGTATCTCGTGCGCGAGGGCGGGCCGCTGGCGGCGTGGTGGCAGGGGATCATCGAAACCAAGTGGCTTGCGGGCGCGCTGGGGGCGCTGTGCGGCGGGCTGGTAGGGGGATTTGTCGTGTGGTTGACGCGGATCCTCGGTACGCTGGCGTTTGGGCGCGTCGCGATGGGGTTGGGCGACGTGCATCTGATGTTTGGTGTAGGAGCCGTGATCGGCGGCGGGGCGGCGACGGTGGCGTTTTTCATCGCACCGTTCTTCGGCCTGGTGCTGGCGGTGTGGATGCTGCTGACCGGCAAGCGGCGGGAACTGCCCTACGGTCCATATCTGAGTTTGGGCACGGCTGCCGTCATGTTATTGTATTGCCCGATAGAACGATATCTGCGGGATGGGATTGACGGGTTGATGTATTTGGTTGGTGGCGGGAGTTGAGGGGGTGTCTGAAGTTTCAAGTCCGAGATTTGAGATCTCAAGTATCAGATCAGAGATCTCAGCTTTGGAGCTTCAGGTCTCCTCGCCGCTCAGCTTTCCCTCCCCATCCAGGGGGAGACCTGTGGGCTTTAGCCCACGCAACACGGGACGGAGGACATGAACACGATCTGGCTCAAGATCAAGGTCTGGACCAAAGGCATCATCGCCGGGCTGCTGCTGATTTACATCCTGTTTTTCATCCTGAACAACAGCCGCCAGGAGGTGACGTTCTGGTGGTTCTTCGGACAGGAGCCGAAGACGCCGCTGCTGGTGTTCACGTTCTTCACGTTCGTGTTCGGCGTGGTGATCACGCTGCTGGTGCGCGCAGCCATCACGACGATGCGGCAGGTGCGCGAAATCCGCGAGCGCAACCGCACGGCACGCCTGGAGCGCGAAGTCACCGAAATGCGCAGCAAAGCCGCCCGTCTGAAGACGCGCGACGCGGCCGAACCACCCTCAGCCGTGGAATAGGGTCGAACGCAGCCGCGGCTGGGGTGTAGTTTCTGACATGACAGCCGTCTTCGAACCACCTCCCGAGATCCGCCCCGCTGACGGTACGCCCGAGGCAGCCGAGGCGCCTGCGCCGCGGCGTCGCGCCGCGATCTGGCTGGAACGCCTGGCGGCTGTGGCGTTCAGTTTCCTGCTGGCCGCCGTCTGCCTGGTGCTGTTCACGCGGCACAACGATTTCACCTTTCGCTACCACCCCGATGAACTGAGCAAGATCCGGCAGATCCAGTCAGGCGGCGAAGAACGCAATCTCAACCATCCGCTGCTGCTGCTGGAAGCCTCGCAATGGGCGGTGCAATGGCTGGGCACGCCGAACAACGACCAGGCGATCGTCGAGGTCGGCCGGCTGGTGTCCGCCGCGTTGGCCGTCGGCGCAGTGGTGGCGCTGGCGTGGGTCGGCTATGCCGTCGCCGGGCTGGTGGGGATGGTGCTGGTGGGGGCGACGGTCGGGCTGTGCCCGCAACTGCTGACCTATGCGCACTACATGAAGGAGGACACCGCGTTGATCTTCGGGATCGCGGTGACGCTGCTGGGCACGCGCATGACGTGGGATGCGCGGCGGTGGTGGTCTCGCATCATCGCGGTGACGGTGCTGGGGATGGGCGTGGGGCTGGCCGCATCGGGCAAGTATCCGGGCGCGATCACGCTGGCGCTGGCTGTGCCGGTGGCGGTGGTGGCGCCGCGGACGTGGCTGATCACGCGGCTGCTCGCGCCGCTGTGGGTGATTGCCATGGCGCTGGTAACGGCGATGGCGATCAATTTCCGTGCGATCAACCCGCCGGCGGTCATCATCGACAGCCTGCCAGCGGTCACCGAATCCGGGTTGAGCTGGGCCCAGCGCGGCGACGCAACGGTGCGGGCGTTTTTCAGGCCGTCGATCATCGCGGCCTTCGAGCGTGAGCTGGAACACAGCACCGAAGGCCACGGCGGGCTGACGATGGATCGGCCCAACTCGTTTTTCCTGGGCCTGTTTGGCGTCGAGACGATGGCGCACGTCCGCTGGCTGGCGGGGGTATACGGGGTGTCGGTGCTGGGGACGCTGATCTGGAAGCGGCGCCGCTGGTGGGATCTGTGGATGATCGCTTTTGCGGCGGGTTATCTGGTGATGCTGTCGTACTCGGTCATCATGTTTCACCGGTATTTCCTGCCGGTGGCCGTGATGACGTACCTGTTTGGCGGGCTGGGGCTGGTGGCGCTGGTGAATCTGTTGAGCGAGACGTGGCGATGGCGCGTGGCCGCGGCGCTGGTGGGGGTGACGGCGATCACGGCAGTGCAGGGGATGCGCTGCGTCGACTATCTGCACCAGTTTGCCGACGACAGCCGCTATCGCCTGCGCGCCTGGCTGGCGGAGAACGTTCCAGCCGGGACACGCGTCGTGGCGGAGAACTATGCCGGGCTGAACGGGCCTGGCGACCATCGCGATGGCCAGCGGGCTGACGTGACGGTGCGCGTGTATCCCTTCTTCAGCGCGCCGCAAGCCGGCTCTATCGATCAGTTGCGGCGGCGGGGGATCGAGTACGTGATTATCTGCGACATTGCCTATGCGCGGTTTTTCGCGCCTCAGTCGCGAGATGTCGACCGCGAGCGAGATCGTGGGCGCGTCGAGCGCCACCGCGAATGGTACACCGAGCTGGAAACCAACCACGAGCTGGTCTGGTCGGCTGAGCCGAAGCACAACATGAACGCGTTCACGAATCCGGTGATTAAGGTGTATCGGTTGGTGGATAGTCGGCAGTAGGCAGCAGGAGGAGTCGGTCTGCGGTCGGCAGTCTGCGGCCTGCAGTCTGCAGTCTGCAGTCTGCAAGGTGAGCGCGCGTGGGGCACGCT
>CALEKX010000078.1 GCA_937904525.1 uncultured Phycisphaerales bacterium | reverse complement strand
TGGTAATTTGGGAAAAATGGTTGGGGTGGGGGATTGAGAGGAGAGACGAAGAGACTGGGAGACGAAGAGACGAAGTGAGTTGCCGGAGGCGCAGCTCGCGGCGGTGCGAAGCACCGCGCTGGTTTATCGGACGGACGTCAAGAAAAGAGGGACCGCGCCCCTCGCGCGGTCCCTGTTGGTTCATCAGAACGCCACTCTATCTGCGTTCATCTATGGTTCCGACAGATGATCACCGCACCCCCATCAGGATCTCCATTGTGAGCTGATCGAGCTTCTCATACGGCAGCGCGGCGTCGGCGAGCTTGACGCGGTCAAGGTTGGTGTTGAGCAGCTTCTTGGCGCCCTGCGGCGTGAAGCGGCGGGTAATCCGCGCCAGGCTGGGGTCGTCGGTGTTGATCTGTTTGAGCAGGCCCTGGATCTCCTTGTCCTTGTTCCAGCGCTCGGCTTTGTGCTTGAGGATCATGTAGGTGCGCATGCACCCTTTGGCGAACTCACGGACGTCGTCGTAGTTGCTCTGGCGATAGGCATGCGCGTCGAAATGCCGCGGGCCGTTGTAGTTGTTGTCCTCCAGCAGCTTCACCAGGAAGAAGGCATGCTTGAGGTTCACCGAACCGAAGCGGAAGTCCTGGTCATATCGGCCGAACTCCTGATCGTTCAGGTCGATGTGGAACAGCTTCTTGGCTTCGATGGCAGCGGCCACCTGGTGAACGAAGTTCAGCCCAGCCATGTGTTCGTGGGCGACTTCGGGGTTCACGCCGCACATCTCCGGATGCTTGAGCGTCGGGATCAGCGCCAGGTAGCTGCCGGTGACGGCAAAGTAGATATGCCCGCGCGGTTCGTTGGGCTTGGCTTCGAAGGCGAACTTGTAGCCGTATTTCTGGCTGATCGAGTATTCGCAGAGGAAATCGATCGCTTCGCGGAAACGCTTGATGGCGTCGATGGGGTTCTTGGTGGCGTCGGATTCGACGCCCTCGCGCCCGCCCCAGAAGACGTAGATCTTGGCGCCCATCTCCGCGCCCAGGTCCATGGCTCGCATGGTCTTCTGGATGGCGTAGGCTCGGACCTTGGCGTTGTTGCTGGTGAAGGCGCCATCCTTGAAGACCGGATCGGTGAAGAGGTTGGTCGTGGCCATCGGCACGACCAGGCCGTTGTCGCGCAGGGCTTTTTTGAAGTCCTTCTTGATCTGCTTGGCTTGCTGGGGGCTGGCGTCGATGGGGATCAGGTCGTTGTCGTGGAAGTTGACGCCGTAGACGCCTTCGACCTGGCCGAGCAGATCGACGATCTGCGCGGGGGTGAGCGGCTTGCGCGTTGGTTCGCCGAAGGGGTCACGGCCAATGTTGCCGACCGTCCAGAGGCCAAAGGTGAACTTCTGCTGCCTGGTGGGCGTCAGTGCGTCAGCCATATTGCGTCCTCGCTCCCTTTTCAGAGTTGCATGACAGGCGCCAATGGGCGCCCGGATGGAGAAAGTGTCTGCCAGATCCGGCTTTGGATCAAGAGCACAATGCGGTTTGCCCTCCCTCAGAACTGCTGAAGGAGTTTCGCGAAAGCCTTGCGGACGATAGCGCGTGGGTCGGTGAGGTAGGCTCTGGCTTGCTCGTGGACAGCGCCACCGGCGGCTTGTGTGGCTTTGGCGACGGCGTAATGCAACTGCCAGGTGAAGTCTTCGTAAACCGGCTGAAAATCGGTGTCTGCGAGCACCCAGATTGGATCCGGGATGAGGGGTTTGCGGACAGGCGATCCGACGGATGCGACTGTTGGCGCATCCAGCAGGCGGCGCAGGGTCTGCAGCAGCGCGTTGCGCTGCGAGTCATCGAGATCGAGGCGTTGGGCGAGCCGCTCGCAGGTGACGGCGATCGTGGTGCGGCAATTGTGAAGGAGGGAAGGATCACCGGAAAGCTCGTACAGCACAGGAATGGCTGCGACGGTTCCGCAGATGCGCAGCATCGCAATTGCGACAAACCAGTTGGGCAGGTGTCGCGCGAATTGTTCGGGCCGCTTGTTTTCGGGGGTGTTGTCGAAACCGTATTCACGATCGCGGATGGCGCGGAGCAGGCGCGGCTCCGCTGCCGGGTCCGCCCACATCGCAAAGATCGTGGCTGCCCGCCACGAGGCGTCCTTGTCATCCGACTCCAGCAGCGGCCGCAGGGCCGCCGCAGCCGCCCGCGGGCCGGCTCGGTACAGGTAATACATTTCCGTGCCGAAATCCGCCGCAACCTTTTCCACCCATGCGTTGATCCGCGCATCAACCAGCGTCTGGGTCGGCGGCAGCTCCGACAACGGCGAGGGTGGGCCAAACGGATCGTGTTCATACCGCGAGAGTTTGAGCGCGCCGCTGGCAAGCAGCGCGTCACGCAGGCGATCATACGGGACATCGGGCGCACTGGTCCCGGCTTGCACGGCCAGCGCGGCGGCGATGCCGGCGACTTCGCCAAGCCGCTGCATGTCGCGCTGCATGCGCATCGAGTGGTGGGCCTCTTCGGTCACGCCGGCAGCACGGCAGGCGATCCAGACATTGTCCAGCTCTTCGGGCAGCAACATGCGATAGGAAATCTCGCAGGCGATGCGTTGGTCCCATTGGCGGCAGGCCCAGACCCAGAACATCGCCTCATCGGACTCGAACTCATAGTCAACGGCGTGGTTGTCGTAATGAGCGCCGGTCGCGCCGACGGCATCGGGAAAGGTGCGATGTTCGATGAGGTCGGCAAGCGTGAGCATGTAGCGCGTGCGGATCTGGCGGCCCTGGCGCAGGCCGATCGCCGGTGCGATGTAGGTCGGGCGCAGCTCGTCAGTGAAGCGTCGCTGGAGGTAATGACCGACGCCAAGGAGGCGGCCGCGGGTCAGATCCTCGGGGTCGGTGGGATCGACGAACCCGGCATCGAAGTTCGTGATATGCATCCGTATCTGACCGAGGGTGGCATCACATCGGCCGCAAGACTGGCTGAAGGCATGCAACTGCCCATCGCGCGATCGGCCCAGAAAGTACGGCGCGCCGGCCATCGCCGCCAGGTCGCCGTCGCCGGTTGCGTCGATCCACGCATCGGCTCGGAGGACGGCTGGCCCGGCGGCCGTGGCGACATGGGCAGCCGTAACGCGGCCATCCTTCACATCGACGCCGAACAACATCGCGTCGGTGTGGAGCGTTGCGCCGGCTTCCTGGCACATCTGTTCGAGAACGACCTTCTTGGCCTCGGGATGAAATCCCCGGACCTGCGACACGGTCGCGAACAGCGGCATGATCTCCCGGATTCGCTGGTCGATCTCCTCCTGCAGCCCACCCTTGACGCCGTGATAGTAAACGTGGATCCCGCCGCCCGTCCCGATTCCGCCCGGGAACGGCAGGGGATCGATCACCAGCGTGATTGCGCCCTGCCTGGCGGCTGCGATCGCAGCAACGGCGCCGCCCGTGCCCGCACCGGCGATGGCGACTTGCGCCTGCCACGAATGGCGCGCCGGTGGAATGTCATGACCGAACTCAAACGGCGGTTCGCCGGAGGCAGGCTTTGCATGCGCGACCTGATCGGCAGCCGACAGGCCCAGATCGAACCGCTGCGCGAGCGTCATCACCGGCCGCCCCGCCAGTGCCGGTACAGCCGTAAATACGTTGTCCGGCAACGCCGGCGCCTGCAGCGTCGCCGATCCATCGTACAGGCGAACCGCTTCGACGCTGGCATGCGTGATGACCGACTGTGCCGTTGCCCCGCCGCTGCGTTCGCGGATCGCGCGCACGGCCGGAAGCCATTTCAGGCGGTGCTGGCAGACCTCGGCGGGAAGGTTGATGCTCAGCACGCGCTCGTTTGGCCACAGCGACGGGCGCCATGTCAGTTGCGCACCGGGCAGATCGGGCAACTCAAACTCGGCGTCGGATGCGTCGGACCAGTCCGCGTGACGAAAGTAGAGATTGGATTGCCGTCGCGACGGCACCGGCGCAGACCAGCCGGCGTCCAGCAGCGCAAGCAGCACACCTTCGTCGGTCGCGTCAATCCAGGCGCCGGCTGTGACAACGCGGAGGCCTGATTTGGTGGCCACCGCAACCGCGCCCAGCCGGCCGTCGTCATCGCGCCACGCGGCGACCGGGGCGACGTAATACAGCGTCGGCAGACAGGCGCTTGTCGCAGTGGTGATTGCAAGGACTTCGGCGATGGCGCCGTCGATGCGCTCGGCTGATGCGCCGTGATGGGACTGGAGCGTCGCCATCAGCTCGGCCCATTCGGGTGCCGCTGAGCTGCCGACATCGACGGCAAATCCCCAGCCGCTCTCGTGCAGCAGCGTGGCGCGTCGCTCGATCAGGAGGACGCGGCGTCCGTGTCGATGCAACCACATGGCGGCTGCGTATCCCGCGTACCCGCCCCCCACGACCGCCACATCAAACCGCTGCTGGAATACTGACCGAAATGGTGTGCTCGGCATTGCGACCCTTCACTGTTGTCCCGCCCCGCCGGGAGTATAGCGCTTCGACGCGACAATTGAAGATTGCTCCGCGCCGCCGGCCCGATAAGAGTGCAGAAATCAGCCTCATCTGTCCGAAGATAGCAGCACGCCGATCTGCGGAGGGTGCGGCAAACCCCGTAAAAATGGGGTCCAAATGCACCTGGAGGGGCAAATCGCCCTGAAAAACCAGTGAATTTGTGCCCTCGGGCATTGATTCGGCCTGTTTTTGCAGTACTTTTTTGAGCGCTGTGCGTTGCTTGGCCGCAACCGCACAGCCGTGGCGTCCCCAGGCTTGGGGCCTGGTGGATGCGCTGGGGCAGAGGCAGGAAGCCCCGCCCCGATGGCTCCACACGATCGAAAGGAGATCTTCATATGGCCAAAGCTGGCAAACCGATGACCAAGTCGGAAATCGCCGCAACCCTCGCCGAGAAGGTCGGCATCACCAAGAAGCAGGTGAACCAGTTCTTCGAAGCCCAGGCCGAGCTGGCCTACAAGCAGGCGAAGAACCAGTTCGTCATCCCGGGCATCGGCAAGCTGGTGCTTTCCGAGCGTCCGGCCCGGAAGATGGTGATGCGCTTCGGCCCCGACGCCGGCAAGGAAAAGCTCATCCCCAAGAAGAAGGTCCTGAAGTTCCGCGTTGCCAAGGCCGCCAAGGACGCGATCCTCGGCAGCAAGAAGTAATCGGGCGCGGAAATCACCCGAGCAAACAACAGACCCGCGTGTGCTTCCCAGGCACGCGGGTCTGTTGCATTTCTGTCATTTGTCACTGGTCACTTGTCACTCGCCGCAACTCGACGCAGGACGTCCACCAACAACAGGCGCGTAGGACAGGCTATGGCCTGCCGAGTCCCTCGCGCGGTCGATTTCGGCACGCAATAGCGTGCCCTACATGCTGCCTGTTTTGACGTTTTGTGTTTGGTTCTTTTGTGCTTGGAGCTTCCCTGGGGCTTGGGGGTTGGAGCCTGGAGATTTGCTTCTCTGCCAACGACTCGCGGTGGTAGAATCCCTCCAACTGCATGAACACCGAAGCGCATCTGGCGGTCGGATGGGTGTTGGGGAACATCGCGCGCGAGGACTCGCGGCGATGGCGGGCAATGATCACCGTAGCCGCCCTGTTGCCGGACATCGACACGCTCAGCGACTTCTGGGGTGAGCGCGCCTATGCGGATATCCACCATGCCGTGGGGCACAACGTCTTCTTCTCCCTCCTGATGTCAGCCGCGGCGATGTTCCTGTATCGCCACAAGCCGTGGAAGGCTGCACTGTGGGTGCAACTGGCGTTCTACTCGCATTACTTCGGGGATTACTTTTTCACGCGCTTTCCGCTGATCTACTTCTGGCCGGTGTGGGACAGGGGATTCATCTTCAGCCATCGGATCGGGCTGGATCATCCCATCAACCACGCGATGGGCTATGCGTCGCTGGCGATGGTTCCGATATCGGCCTGGATCTGGCGGCGGACGCCGATGGAGCTGGTCTGGCCGGAGCTGGATCGGCGGATCGTCAACCTGCTGCTGCCCCGCCGGCTGACCTGTCACCTTTGCGCCAAGCCCGCGAATGAGACGTGCATCACATGCAATCGCCCCGTATGTCGGCGGCACGCGCGGCTGACGGGGCGGATGAGAGTGCTGTGTGCTGCCTGTTCACCACGGCGACACCAAGACGCGGAGGCGGGATGAGTGGAAATTGATGCGTTCGTGATGCATGTTGCATGAAGCCACATGCAGAACACGCCACTGGCTGTCAGGCACTGATCACTACGCCCTGCCTCACGCAGCAACTACCACCCATCGATCGGCCATCCCTCCGCGTCTCCCGCGGTGAAACTTACTTGACCGCAAACCGGAAGCCGAACGTGAAGTCCTCGACCGGCACGGCGTACTGGGCTGGGAGGCCCGGGCCGCAACTGGCGCTGCCCAGACCGCGCGTGTACAGGTCCAGGTACAGCGACAGATGATCCGCTCGCTTGAGCTCCGAGCGGTGCCGGGCACGCGTCAGGTCCATCAGATCGAACGGATGCAGGCTGAAGTGGAAGGTCTCGATCTCCAGCGGTTGAACCGTAAGCCCGCGGGCGCCCGAGGGATCGGTGACGATCAGCCGGCGGGTGTCGGCACGGTTGCCGTACTCCTGCGGGAACACGTACGGCGTGATCATCTCCTCCACCGTCGCCTTGAACCGCCCCAGGCGGGCGGAGCTGCGCGAGTCGATGTACGACTCGTGCGGGCCACGGCCCAGCCAATCCACCACCGACAGCTCCCGCGGCAGATCGAGCTTCAAGCCGATGCGCGGCGGCGTCAGGTCCTTCGGCCACCAGCGGTTGAACTTGCCGTCGACGTGCACCTCGATCGTGCCATCCGGCAGAACGCTGAGCGTCCGCGTGAAGTCGATGCCATAGTCCTTCGTGGGCGTGCCGAGGCGGGCAACGGTCGTGATGACACACCCGCCGCCGACATGCTTGACCCGCACTTCGTCCGTGCGCGTCTGCATGAGTGACAGGCAGGCATCTTCCCACTGCTTGCACTGCCGCCAGCCGGAGTTGACGCGCTCGTTGTCGATGGGCGCGCGCCACAGGTTCAGGATCGGCCCGCCCTGGATCAGCGGCTTGCCGCCGGCGGTGAGCGAGAGGATGTTGCCGTCGGTGCGGTCGATCCGAAGGGTCGTCGTGCCGACCTTCAGCTCCAGCACATGACCCTGCTCGACGAGCTGGACCTCCTGGCTGGCCGCAGCCGGCTTGGGCGCGGGGGCTGGGGCCTCCGGCAGGACCGCCTGACCCCAGGCGATCTCATGCCCGGCTTTGGCCCATGTCGTGTCCTGAGCCAGCGACAGGGAGACGGTCAGCACACCGCCGCTGCCGGCTTCGACCGGAACGCTGATGCGCGTCTCCTCGCCCGGGCCGAGGTTGGGCGTCGGCAGCTCGCCGGAGGCGATGAGCGTCCCGTCGCGCTCATGCCGCCAGGTGATGCGCAGATGGCTGATGTCGGTATGGATGTACCGGTTGATGAGCGTGAAACTGCCGGGCTTGTGCTCAACCGGGCGGACCCACACCGGCTCGATCACCTTCTTGTATTCGATCAGGCCGGGCGAGGGCGTGCGATCGGGGAACAGCAAGCCGTCGCAGACGAAGTTGCCGTCGTTCGGCTCATCGCCGAAGTCGCCGCCGTACAGGTAATCGATCACGTTGCCGTCCTTGTCCAGACGGGCGATGCCGTGATCGATCCATTCCCACACGCAGCCGCCATGCAGGCGGTCGTATTGATAGAACGTATCCCAGTAGTCCTGCAATCCGCCCGGGCCATTGCCCATCGCATGAGCGTACTCGCACATCATGAACGGCTTGTCGCGGTACTGCTCGGGCGTGAGGTTGAAATCGTCCGGGTGTTCGTTCAGCCACGCTTCTTCGCCACGTCCGATGAGCTCGCAGACCTCGCGCGTGACGTACATCGGCGAGATGACATCGCTGGCCAGGAGCTTGCGATCGTGCTCGTAGTGGATGATACGCGTGGGGTCGATCTCGCGGGCCAGATCAGCCATGGCCTTGATGTTCGGCCCGAAGGGCGATTCGTTGCCCAGCGACCAGATGATGATGCTGGGATGATTGCGATCGCGCATCACCATGCGGCGCATGCGGTCCAGATGCGACTCGCGCCAGGCGGGATCGGTCGCCAGCTCGAATCGCCGGTCGCCCAGGTGGCTCATGCCGTGGGCCTCATGGTCGGCTTCGTCGATCACGTACAGGCCGTGGCGGTCGCACAGGTCCAGGAAGTAGGGATTGGGCGGATAGTGCGAGGTACGCACGCAGTTGATGTTGTGCCGCTTCATCAGAAGCACGTCGGCTTCATGATCTTCGCGCTGCAGCGCGCGGCCGCGGAGGGGATGCCACTCATGGCGATTGACGCCGCGGAGATAGATCTTGCGGCCGTTGACCAGCATCATGCCGTTGCGGATCTCGATGCGGCGGAAGCCGACCGGCTGGCGGATGGTCTGCGTCACCTGGCCGGAGGCATCGAGCGGCTCGAGGACGGCGGTGTAGAGCGTGGGCGTCTCAGCCGTCCACTTGGCTGGATCCTTCACGTCGATGGCGACTTCGAAGCGATCACCGCTGACCGCCGCCTCCGTCGGTGAGCCGACCGGCGCGCCCGCGGGATCGAGCAGCGTCACGCGCACCGCCGTGACCTTGCCCTCGGTGTTGCCCGAGATGCGGAGGACGGCATCGCGGTAGCTGTCGTCCAGGTCCGTGCGAACGCCAAAGTCATAGATGCGGTCGACCGGATCGGCCAGCAGCGTGACATCGCGGTAGATCCCGCTCAGCCACCACATGTCCTGGTCTTCCAGGTAGGTTCCATCGCACCACTGATAGACGCGCACCGCCAGCAGGTTTTCGCCGGGCTTGACGTAATCAGTCACGTCAAACTCCGCCGGCATGCGCGAAACCTGGCTGTAGCCGAGGAACTTGCCGTTCAACCAGACGTGGAACGCGCTGTCGACGCCATCAAAACGGAGCGTCAGGCGGCGCTTCTCCCAGCCGTCGGGCAGCGTGAAGCGATGGCGATAGCAGCCGGTCGGGTTGTCGGTCGGAATGTGCGGCGGATCGACCGGGAACGGATATTTGACGTTTGTGTAGTGCGGATGGCCGTAGCCGTGCATCTGCCACATCGACGGCACGGGCAGGCGATCCCACTTGCTGTCGTCAAACGCAGGGTCCGGCAGCTCGGCCGGCGCGTAGTCCGGACGGGTGACGTGGTAGAACGCCCACTGGCCGTTGAGGCTGAGTTCAGCGGATGCACTACCCGTGGCGGTAAAGCGCGCGCGGGGAGGAAGACGGTTGATCTGCAAGGTGGCCAGATCCTGCCAATCACGCGATGGTTTCATAGCGGTGCTCACGCGCGGCACAATAGCAGGATTGTATTTTTCGTCCAGCACCGAGAATTTCTGCACACTGGCCGAGAATGATCCGGCATGGGGACAGTGCGGTTTTTCCTGTATTGGACGTGGTATATTGTGTTTGGTTGTTTGGTGTTTTGAGGTGTGAGGGGGACACGTTCCGATGGCGAAGTGGGCGCGCCGAGGGAGCCGGCATGCGCCAACCTAATGCATTATGCACCATGAACCAGCCCCCCATCACGACGCCGACACGAACATCGCCGGGCGGGCGTCGGGGTCGCGCTTTTGCGGCGCTTTCTTCGGGATGATGATGATCACGCCCCGCTCCTCAGCCGGGCGGACAGCGGCTGGGGCTGCGGCGGCTCGCGGCGTGTCGTAGATCCCGCGCTGGCGGTAGACCGGGGCTGACGGAGGAACGTACCGCACGCCGTCGATCTCGACGGCGCTGTGATACAGCTCAGCCTTGGTGAAGTAGCGCGGCGTGCGCCAGTAGGCTTCGTTGCGGGCGTGCGTCGGCGTAAAGCCGAACAGCGCGGCATTCCAGAAGGGAAACAGATCCGAGTAGACGCGCACCGGCTCGCGGTGGACGTGGTTCAGCCGGCGGATCAGCGACACGCGCTCGGCTGCGGCGAAGACATACGGATCGTCGCCGCCGTAATAGTACTTTTCGCCATGGCCATACTGATACTGCACAGGCAGGTAGATGACCTGGGCCCCCGACATCGAAGCAAACATTCCCACCATCAACGCAGCAAGCATCAGGCGCATGACAGGCTCCCTTCTGGTACGAGCAGGGACAAGCGTTCGCGCCAGGGTCCAGCGGGGTTCTGCGGAACTGGCTTTGGCAGCCGCTGGCGATGGCGCGATGGCCGGGCGACGCGCCCCGGCTGAGGGAGTCTAGCACGGGTGATGGTTATCAGACCATTACAAATTCGCGAGTTTTTCCTCGAAAATGGCGGGATTCAGGCCGGATAACCGGAATTGTTTGCGCGGATTGCCATGACCGGAAACCAGCTCGACCTGGCGGGCGGGGATGCCGAAGAACTCCGCCAGCACGTCGATGACGGCGGCGTTGGCTTTGCCCTTTTCCGGCGCCGCTGATACCTGCACCTTCAATCCGTCCCCATAGCGCCCCGCCACGCGATTCCGCGACGCGCCGGGGACGACTTTGACGTTGATCAATACGGTTGATGTACTCATTGCATCATGGCCGGCAGGCAACAGGACGGCCCGCACAGCATAACCGGTCCGCTGAAGCGGACCCTGCAAAGGCTGCAGACGCGTGGCATGGTCTACCAGCCCATGTATCTTCTCAACACACGGGCTGATACAACATCATGCATCATCGCGCTAAGTCCTTGTCCAGGGTCATCCTGAGCGCAGCGAAGGATCTGGTGCGTCAGGAGCGGTTGAGATCCTTCGCTGCGCTCAGGATGACAGCTTCGGGCCATCGCTCGATGCATTGATGCATAATGTTCTGGTAGCCCGTGCCGCAAGACCATCGCCTTTGCGGTCTTCGCGCCTTCGCGATCGCCGCTTGACCCGCATGCAAAGGATCAGATGTTGTACCGCGGGCCGATCGCCCAGTGGAGTTTCTCGGCCAGCGTCCGCCATCCGTGGATGTCGGGATTCTCGACCAGCAGCACATCATGCGAGCCGCGGCGGACGACCACGCGATCGCCGGCGTTGAGCTTTGTGCTGGTCTGGCCGTCGCAGAAAAGGGTTGTGCCCTCATTCACGCCGTCAGCCGTGATGAGGACGGTGCTGCTGGCAGCCACCACGACCGGCCGGAAGGACAGACTGTGCGGGCAGATCGGCGTGATGCAGAACCCCTGCACGCCTGGCGACAGGATTGGTCCGCCGGCGGAGACGTTGTAAGCCGTTGAGCCCGAAGGCGTCGCGATGATCACGCCATCGCCGTAGTAGCGGACGCTGGTCTGGCCGTCGGCGCTGAGAACCAGCTCGATCATGTGGAACGGCGGGCCGGCGGTGATGACCGCATCGTTGAGCGCCATCGAGACGAAGCGGCGATGCTGCGCGACCTGCTCGGGATCCATCAGGCGGCAGTCGATGCCCGCGGGAATGACGGAGGCTTCGAGCATGATGCGCGGTCGAATCGGCAGCTCATTGCGGAGCAGGGCTTCGAAATGCCGCGGGAAGTCGTGCTGGGTGAAACTGGAGAGGAACCCCAGCTTGCCGAAGTTGATGCCCATCAGGGGGATCTGCCGGCCGTTAAGGCGGCGAGCGGCTGACAGGAGCGTGCCGTCACCGCCCATGACCAGGACGACATCGGCCTGGATGTCGCTCAGGTCGCCCTTGCTCTGGCTGTCGACACCGACGACCTCGACCCGCTGATTCAGCCAGGGGAGCATCTCATCCAGGGCGGGTTTGACCTGGGGTTTTTCGTAGTTGGCGATGATGTAGAGCCGCATGATGCTCTCTCGGCTGGTTGTTTTCAGCAATGATTCGACAAATGTTCCACGTGGAACATTGACCGAACGTGATTGCCGCGGCCCGGGGCGGCGCCTGTGTCACGTGCGGAACGCCGGTCCCACGCGTTCTGCCCTTTCACGCCACGGCGATCGCGCGGGCGGGATCCTTGCCCGCCAGGCGGACGGTTGTCTGTATGTCCTGCTGCATGCGTGACTTAAGCGCGTCGATGTTCTCGAACTTCTGCTGATCGCGCAGCCAGTCGAGGATCTCGAGCTGCAGCACGCGGCCGTACAGGTCGCCGCTATAGCCCACCAGGTGGGCTTCGATCTGACGATTGTACTGTCCGAATGTCGGAAGCGTACCGATGCTGACAGCCGCCGGCCAGGTACGGCCGTCGACGGTGCATCGGCCGGCATAGACGCCATCAGCGGGCACATGTTGGTCGCCGCAATCGAAGTTGGCTGTCGGCACGCCGATCGTCCTGCCGCGCTTGTGGCCTTCGATGATGCGGCCCTCGAGCACGTACGCATGGCCGAGGCAGATGGCTGCGTCGCGCACGCGGCCATTGGCCAGCAGCCAGCGGATCAGCGAGCTGCTGACCGGCACGATCCGCAGGTCCAGCAGCACGACCGTCACCGGATCGATCACATGCAGACGTACATCGGACTGCGCACTCCACTGCCGCAGGCTGTCGATGTTGCCCGCGCGCCCCTTGCCGAAGTTGAAATTGGCGCCTTCGACCAGATCGGTCGGTTTGATCTCATCGCGGAGGAGCGTCCAGAACTGCTCAGCCGTCAGGTTCAGCACCTGCGGCGCGGGCGGCAGCTCGACCAGATAGTCGACGCCCGCCTGCTCGAGGAGCTGCTCCTTGATCGTGCGCGGGCTTAGCCGCGGCGGGGCGAGCTGCGGCTTGAGAACGGTCAACGGATGCGGCTCGAACGTCACGACGGCCAGGCCGCTGGTCCGATCGGTCCGCAACGACCGGCAGACCTCGATCAGCCGGCGATGCCCGACGTGCATGCCGTCGAAGTTGCCGATCGTCATGACGCATCCCGCCGGCAACTGCCGCAGGCCGTCCAGACCCTGAAGTACGCGAATGCTCACGGTGGAAAGTATATCGGGGACGCCGGAGAACAACGAATCGTGGTACGCGGGCGTCTGGTACCGTCAGGAAGTCGACGCCAGGACGTCATCCCCAGCGCAGCGAAGGATGACCCTTTCGGGCAGCCATCGGTCTATGAGAATCGCGGATTGCGCGCGGTGTCGGTGTCCGCCGGCGAGTCGTACCACCGACCGGGTTTGAGCGTGATCTTGCGAAGGCCGGAGGACTTGCAGGCGAGGCGAAGCTGATCTTCCAGACCGGCCAGCAGGAGCTGCTTCAGGTCGTACAGGTGTGCGGAGGTGTCGACCAGCACCGTCAGCGTGCCGCGGTTGAAGGATTCCAGCGAGCAGTGCTCGCTCAGAAGCTCAGGAACAAGCTGGCTCCACACCGCGGCGATCTGCGCCAGCTTGGTCTGCCGCTTCTGCACGGATTGGCGGAAGAAGGCGACCATGTCCTGGCCGAGATGATCGGCATCGTGATGCTCGGCGCGCTTGAAATGCGACAGCCGCTGCAATGCCTGCAGATCCAGATGCGATTCCTCGGCCATGGTCGAACCTCCCTGTCGAGCCGCGGCTTACTGCAGGTTCACGGGCATGATCACGTACAGGAAGTTCGGCCCGCCCTTGAGCAGTGCCGGCCGGTTGGGCGCGGTCAGCTCGAAGCTGATCTCATCGGTATCGACGACCTTCAGCGCATCGACCAGAAACGCCGGATTGAACCCAATCTCGATATCGGCGCCCTCGAACTTGCAAGGGAAGTTGACGGTCGCCTCACCGCTTTCGGGCGAGCGGCTGGTCAGCACCAGGCCCGACTTGCTGAACTGCATGCGAACGCCCTTAGATTCCTCGGTCGTCAGCAGCGACGCACGGCGGATGGCACTCAGCAGATCGGTCGTGCTGGCGGTCATCATCTTGTCGGCATCCTTCGGGATGACGTCCTGATACGGCGGGAACTGGCCTTCCAGCAGCGTGCTGGTGAGCGTGGCGCTGGCGGTATGGAAGATGATCTGGTTCTCGCGGATCTGGATGCCAACGGTCTCCTCGGGATCGTCGATCAGCTTGTCGACCAGTGTCAGCGTCTTGGTCGGCACGATGGCTGTGGGCGTGTTGCCGTCCGGACCCTGCACGAGATCGCCGGTGGCCTGAGCGAGGCGCCGGCCATCGGTGCTGACAAGGCTGATTCGCTTGCCCTTGGCGGTGACGAGCACGCCGTTGAAGGCGTAGCGCGACGACTCGCGAGCCGCGGCGAAGAGGGTCTGGCCGATCAGGCCCTTGAGCGTGCCGCCCTGGATTTCGATATCGGCTTTGCCTTCGAATCCCGGAATGGGCGGGAACTCCGCAACATCCTGCGTATAGATCTTGAACAGCGAGTCCTGGCCCTTGATGTGGGCGGTGTCCTTTTCGACCTCGATGCTCAGCGTGTCGTCGATGGATTCGCGGACGATGTCGCGGATTTTGTCGGCGGGGACGAGGGCCTCGCCGGGCTGTTCGATCTGGACCTGGGCATCGGCGTAACGGATGGCGACTTCCAGGTCGGTGGCGCCGACGGTGAGCTTGTCATCGGCTGCCGTCAGTTTTACGCACTGAAGCACGGGCTTGGGCGTACGTCCGGACACGACGTTGCCCGTCACCAGGAGGGCTTCAAGCAGCGCACCACGATTGCAGATCACCTTCATCGTCAAATGCCTTTCTGTCAGACGGCTCCGAGGACGTCCTGGAGGGTGATTCGATACTCTAACGCCATTAGTCGTAGATACAAACTCAAGATACAGCAGTCGTAGTGGTGTTGGATGTCGTATTGTGGATAACTTCTGATTTTTGTCCGCAGTCGCTTATCAGCAAATGACTTAAGATGATTCTTATCGGACTATGGCTGTGGACAAGCTGTGAGCGGACTTGTCGGGACCGTTTCGGCAGCTCCCCTGGCAGCGCCAGCGGGGGCGTCATTATGGGCCCCGCCTGTCGCGCACCCGGAACCTTCGACATCCGCCTGCGACAGCCATCAGCCAAGTTGTCCACGTACTGTCCCGACAGTTTGTGACAACCGATTTTTGCTCGCGCCAGAGGCTGCACTTGCCATCCGCTGGCTGACCACCCGATATGCACCGTGTTATCCACCAGCCGCCCACAGCCGCTGGTTATGGCAACCGCTGGCGAAGGGCTTCTCGCAGGCGCTGGGCCCAGATCTCAGCCTGGTCGGCTGGCGGTGACAGCATCATGTCGACTGCGCCATCCTCATCGAAGAATCCCAGGAATCGCGCCACCGGTTTGCGGTCCATCAGACGCACGAGGATCCGCCCTTCCGGCAGGATCAAGCCGATCTCCTGCGGCCCCGGGCGCGGCGGCTGGAAGCTGAGCAGCACCGGCCGGGGATCCGGGGCGATGCGCGCAAGGTCTACGCCTTCGGACCAGTCCAGCACGGGTTTGCCGGCGATGGCGTTCAGCAGCGTCGGCAGGACATCGACATGACCGGTCGGAACATCGATTTGTTGCTGCGGGATGTTCGGCCCGAGGAGGATCAGCGGCGTGCGGCACTGAATCTCCGACGGCCGCGTGCCATGGGCGAGCACGCCATCATCCCAGATCGACTCCCCGTGATCCCCGGTCACAACGACGATCGTCCGCGACAGATCCAAGCCGTCGATCAGCCGAGCAATCTCGTGATCCAGGAACGACGCCGCATTGGCGTAGCGGTTACGCAGGAGCTGCTCGTGCGTCTGCCGGTTCATCCCGCCAGCCCACACGTCCGCATCCGGCACGACGGGCGTCTTCCGCAGAAACTCCTCCGGATAGCGATAGGGAAAATGTGTCGCCCCCAGAAACGCGACAGCCAGTGTCGGCTTGCGATCGCCCTGCCCGAGGCGCGACGCCAGATACCCCAGCGCCCTCCGGTCGCGATCCGGCCACGTTGGCGCGTACAGCTCCTGGAACCACTCCTTGTCCGTGAGCATGATCACCTCGTCGAACGATTCGGGGTGATCGATGTACTGCTCCATCCGCTGAAACTGCGCATGCCGCAGGCCCGAGACGTACACGCTCGCATACCCCCACTGCCGCAGGACATGGCAGACCGTCGGCGGGATCGAGCGGTCCAGCGTGGCGTCGTACAGTGCCGGCGATCGGCCGTAGAACAGGCTGAACAAGCCATATTCCGAGCGGTTTGACGCTGCGTAGTGCCGCCGGCCGACCAGACCGCGCTGGCTGAGGGCGTACAGCCTTGGCATGTCCGTCGGATTGAGGCTGTCCCATCGCCAGCTCTCGAGGATGAGGATGACGACATCCGGCCGATCGTCGTGTTCCAGCGGCGGGACGGCCGGTAGCGGGCGGGGCGTGAACAAGTCCGCGTGCAGCTCCTCCAGGATCGGCTGCATCGCCTTCGAGAAGGCCAAGCCGAACTCGCTGGTGGCGATGCTGTTTTCCATCGCCGCCTCGGCGGAGGCCTGCATTGCGATCAGCGCCTTGCTGAGTGCGTCTCCCCCAGCCGTCGCAACGGGCATGTACGCGCGCCCGCCGAGCAGACCCGTCAACAGCGCGATGGCGAGCAGCCATCCGACCGTCCGTCGTCGCGGCGGCCAGCGCGTCAGCGCGCGCAGGAGGCCATATCGGTAGAGCCCGATGCCGGCCGTCACCAGCGCGCAGACGCCGGCGAGTATCGCGCCGGCGCGCACGAGCTCATCCGTGCCGCCAGCCCATTCGCCGACATCCGGCTGGCTGAGATAGGGCAGGTAGTACGTCAGGTGCTTGCCCGTCACGACATGCACGCGCATGTCCGCGGCCGTCCAGACCATCGCGACCCAGATCCCGACAAGCAGCACGGCTGCGGCGATTCGAGGACGTTTGAGCGCGCACAGGCCAGCGGCGATCGCGGCGGGGATCAGCGCGATCAGCGACATGTCCGCAGCCAGGATCCACAGCAGCGTCCAATGCTGCGGCAGCAAGAGCGGCTGAATCAGGCCGTGTTCGCGATAGACTTCAAACCGCCACCACGCCGCCGCAATCGACAGCATGACGACCAGCAGGGCATCGGTCAGCCATTCGACGCGCCCGCGCGGTTGGTCTTGCGGTTCAGTCTCGCTGATCGTGGCCAAGTGAGCTCCCGATTGCTTGAGGTGTGACGACGCGCGGATTCTACGGACGCCCTGCAGCGATGCAATTACGACGTCTGCCGACCATCACCATGCCGGCCCGCGGCGAAAGATCCAGGCGGTTACAATGGACGGATGGGCTTTGTGCGCCTGCTCATCTACGTCTGGACACTGCCGACGACGGCTGTCGGCTTGGTCTTCTTGCCGGCGGCTGTCTGTACCGGCGGGCGGGCGCGATGGGTGGATGGCGTGCTGGAGGTCCATGGGGGCCTGCTGCGGTGGATGCTGCGGCATTGCACGGTTTTGTCTGATGGCGTGAGTGCGATCACCTTCGGGCATGTCGTGCTGGCGCAGGATCGGTGGCTGCTGGACGCCACGCGTTCGCATGAACGGATTCACGTCCGCCAGGCCGAACGCTGGGGCCCGCTGTTCATCCCAGCCTATCTGTCGGCCTCCCTCATCGCCCTCCTCCGCGGCCAACGCCCCTACCGCGATAACGTCTTCGAACGCGAAGCCTACGACAATGCACGATGACCCGGCTTCGTGGCGTGGGCGACGCCAACATTATGCATCAACATAGGCGATAGTCGCCCCAAATCGTCATCCTGAGC
>CALEKX010000077.1 GCA_937904525.1 uncultured Phycisphaerales bacterium | reverse complement strand
CGTCGCTCCGTCGCTGAACCACTCAGCTCTTTGCCCGGCTGTGCTCTTCCAGCCGCTGGATCAGCTCCGCGGCTTCCTCCTCGCGGTCGCCGACGCTGCTGGTCCAGACCAGCCGCTCGTTGCGGGCGACGGCCTTTTCGATCCGCCGGCAGGCACTGATCACCGTGCTGTGATTGCGCTTGCCCATGCGGGCGCCGATCTCAGGGAAGCTCAGCTTGGCCGTCTTGCGGACCAGGTACATCGCCACGCTGCGGGCGAGGCTGATCGTCCGCTGGCGCCGGCCCGACATCAGGTCCTTCTGCTCCAGACCGAAATACTCGCACACGCTGGCGAGGATGTTCTCAGGCCGGATCGGCTGGGCAATCTGCTTGTCCAGGTCGCCCAGCGACTCCTGAGCCATCTTCAGGTCCGGCCGACGGCCGGTCAGCTTCACATGCGCCGCGATACGCGTCACCGCGCCCTCGAGCTCACGCACGTTCTGCGTGACGCGGCGGGCGATCCAGTTGATCACTTCCTCATCCAGCTCGATCCGATGCCGCTGCGACAGCGAACGCAGGATGTCGCACCGCGTGCTGAAGTTGGGCGGATCGATCCGCACGACCATGCCGCTGACAAAGCGGTTGATCAGCGACTCGCCGAACTCCTCGATCAGCTTCGGATGGTTGTCGCTGGCCATGACGACCTGCCGGCCCATCGCCTCGATGGCGTTGAACGTGTGCAGGAACTCTTCCTGCGTGGCTTTCTTGCCGCCCAGGAAATGCACATCGTCGATGACCAGCAGATCCAGATCGCGCACGCGACGGCGGAAGCCATCCAGCTTGTTGCTCCGCAGCGCCGCCAGGAACTCGTTGGTGAACTCCTCGCCCGTCAGGTACATCCACCGCTTGGTGGGGTGGTGCTCGGCAAACTTGCGGCACAGGCCCTGCAGCAGGTGCGTCTTGCCCAGCCCGCAGGCGCCGTGGATGAACAGGGGGTTGTACTGCACGCCCGGGAACTCGCTGACGTACATCGCGGTGTTGTACGCAAGCTGGTTCGACGGTCCGACCACGAACGATTCGATGTCATGGCGAAGCCGCGGCCGCGCGCCAAAGCCGTTGCTGGGCATCTCGCGCACAGCCGGCGCGGCTGCGCCGTTGCGCGGGATGGCGATCACCATCGTCGCCTGCCCGATCACATCCGCATCCCGTGCCGCAGCGCGGTTGGAAGCACGGACGCCGATCTGCGACACCGACCGCTCCACGACTGCCGGGCCATCCGACTTGGCCGACCTGCCGGCGGGGGAGGACTCCACCTCGAAAAGCTGCGGCATCACATTGAACCGAACCGGCAGGGAGCAGCCCAGCACTTCGTGCGCGGCGTCCTGGATCGGCTTCTTGAAGTGCGTGCCGATCCACTCACTGATGAAGTCATTCGGAACTGCGATCTCCAAGCCGTCCTGCTTCAGGTGCAGGCGAGTGGAGTTATTGAACCAAACGTGAAATCGCTGGGGGCCAACCCGCTGCGCGATCGCATCTGCCAGACGGACCAGTTGCGGGTCTTCAATGCTCATACAGCTCACGTCGAGCTCCTTCCATGCCAAGCCCATTCTTCAAATCCCGCCATCCACGGCGCTGTCGTGCGCCGGTTGGCGAGCCCCGCTGGATCGTTCTGGCGGTCTGCTCCGGTCAAACCGCGGTCGATCGCAGCCCGAACGCCACCTGTCCGTCGCGTAGCGCGGCGAACAGCATTTCCCCGGTGGGGGCTAGGCGTCCTGCCTGGAAGTTTCGTCCGTGAATCGCGTCCGTGCGTGAGTCTGAAGCTCCGGATCTGATGTCGAGTCAGTCGAGATGGACTCGCGTGGCGTTGCCCCGCCGTTCATCAAACCCACACATCAGCTTCAAACCTGTCCTGAAGCGATGACCGGAAAGATAGTCTGCTGGAACTGTACTGGCAAGCACGTTCTTATGGGATTTTCCATGCACATCAGCGTAACCATCGGTGCCATCATGATCCGCGCAACTCAGAAAGTTTTTCTCAACGACTCATGCACATTTTTATCGGTCATGTGGATCGTTTGTGGACCGGATGACACACCGATCGTCCCGTCGATGAGCCGCATCCGATAACCTCATCGCGCCGATGTCCGAAGGTCGCGCAACATCGCGTGCTTCGAGCCGATGTACGTCAGTCCGTTGCGGCTGTAAAGCCGGATCGCCGGCTCGTTGATCGCGTCCACCGCCAGCGACAGCCGCGACAGCCCGCTCCGCTGCGCTTGATGCAGCACATGCCGCATCGCCACATCGCCCAGGCCGCGCCCGCGCGCTTCGGGCACCAGCCCGAAATAAACCAGCTCCATCGCATCCACATGCCGCTGAGGCGCCAGCAGCGACACGCCCAGCGGGCGGTCATCTTCCACCATCAGCGTCCACAGCCGCGGATCGAACTCGCCGGCTGCCCGATGACCAGCCATCACGTCCTCCATCGAACGCAGACCATTGAGGCCGGGGCAGTCCATGCTGCCGTCATACGTTCGCAGGATCGTTTGGCGGAATGTTTCTTCCAGATCGTCGCGGTAGGGGATCCACCTCACCGATCCGCTTGCCACGTCGCCCGGATCGCCGCCCAGCGGCCTGCTCATGTAAAGCAGCTCCGCGATGCGGCGGAAACCCAGCTCCTGGAAATGGGTCAGCAGGGCGGTGTCGCCCGGTTCGATCAGGGCTTGGGAGAGATGTACCCCTTGTTCGGCGTAGTGGCGGTGGACCGCCTCAATCAGTTGTGCCGCCGCCGGCTGGGGGGGACGGCCGCTGGCGCACAACAGCAACATCGTGCGCCCGGGGCTGACCATCGGCAGCACCGCCCAGATCAGCCGCCCGTTACGCTGGGCGACCCACATGGCGGTTGTGTCAATTCGTCGCGAAATGGCCGTTCGGAGGAAGTCCAGGACTTCGGCTTCCGAAGCCAGCCGGCCGTGGCTGCCCAGGATGATCCGCAACCCCTGGTGCAGCTCCTGCCGCATCGCCGGCCGGCACACCGTTCCGTCCGCCGCCGATGCGTCGGAAAACCCCAGCAGATTTGACACGACGCTCATCGCCCATGAGAATAACACTCACGCCGCCGGGAGCAATCGAAGAATTTACATACCAGGCACTTGCGGCGATGACGCCCGCCGGACGGGCGGTCCTGATGCAGTCTCGTCAGCTTGTAGTGCGACCCACCGGAGAACCTCACCTATGACGCGCACATGCCTTCGATGTCTTGCAGCCGGTATGACCTTCGCGATCGCGGTGCCCCTGGTCGCACAGGATGCCGCCACGGAGCCCAACGCCCCCCAGGCACCGGCATACCCCCAGCCGAGCGTCTACCCCGTCTCCTGGCAGTTTGATTTCAAACATTCGATCCCCCAGCGGATCGTGGTGAACCTCCCCGGTGAGGCCAATCCCCGCGCCTTCTGGTACATGACCTATCGCGTCACCAACAACACCGACCGTGAACGCATGTTCCTCCCGGTGTTCGAGCTGGTCACCAACGAAGGCCAGGTCATTCCCAGCGATCGCGGCATCCCGCCGGAGGTCTTCCAGACCATCGTCCGCCGCGAAAAGAACCGCTTCCTCCAGCCGCATGCCCAGATTGGCGGCGAGCTGCTGCTCGGCGAAGATCAGGCCAAGGATGGCGTCGCCATCTGGCCCGAGCCCATGGCTGAGATGGGGCATTTCAACATCTTCGTCCAGGGCCTCAGCGGTGAGACGGCTCAGATCACGATCGGCGAGCAGACCTTCACGCTCCGCAAGCAGCTCAAGCTCGACTTCCATGTCCGTGGCGATGCCATCCGCCCCGGCGAGGATCCCATCGATCCGGTCGTCGAGGAATGGGTGATGCGGTAAACCGCCGTCAGCCATCACCAGAACCCGAACCACAAGTGGCACGGGCTACCAGCCCGTGCTTCTCTTTTGCCAATGCATCACCACGCCACGCGGATCGATCACGCTCGGACGATCCGCCCGCGCGAGCCGCCGGCGACAAAGCGAGGCGAGCCCCCGGGGAACCGCTCCCCAGGGGCATCGCCGGCGTCGGACGGTGTTGAGTCGCAGTCATCTGCAACTCAACCGGGTATACGCAGCCGCCGTCCCCACCCTGCGCGCAAGAAAAAAGCCGCTGCGATCGCCGCAGCGGCTGTGGATGGGAAATCTGCTGGCAGGGGGCCGTCGGCCCAGGGTCACATCACGCCTGCGTACCCACGTCATCCGCCGGGGCCTGCGAGGTCACCGCCGCCAGACGCGCCAGCGTGTACTCTTCGATCCGCTTGAAGATCTCCCGCGTCGGCTTGGCGTCGTAGACGAAATCGTCGAGCCGAAGCCGGCCGCTCTGAGCCCCGGTGTCGTACTCGACGTACGCGATCCCCTTGCGATCCCACAGTTGCTTGTCGATCTTCGTGACCTGATCCAGGTCGATCTCCGGATGGCCCGGCACGCTCAGCCGGCGGCCCTCAAGCCGATACTCGCCGCGAGAGTTGTACAGCGTCCAGATCAGCACGCCCACGCCCGCCACCGGCAGCACGAAAAACAGCAGCTTCTGAAGCGCCAGATCCAGATCGCTGTGATGCGAGTATTCCTTCAACTCGCTGGCCAGTTGCGCAGCGCGCTCCTGGTCGCCGGCGACTGTCGCCTCCTCCAGCTGAGCCGAGATCTCCGCATGTTTGCGGTTCTCCTCGGGCCAGCCGATCCAGCCGTCATACCCGAACCACATGCCGCCGGCGATCAGCAGCACCGCCATGATGTAACGCGCGCGGCGATAGTACGAGCCGGCGCGGGCGACAATCGGCTCGGCGGGTTGCAGGTCTGCAGAAACGTCGGTCATGTTCGTGCTCCTCCGTCGATGTCGTTTCGGATGTGGATCATGTTTCGAAGGGTGCCCGCGGCGATCGGTCATCGCCTTCACATTCGGCATCGGGCATCGCCGCCGCCAGGGCCGCCGCGACGGCTTGCGCCGCGCGCAGCGCATCGTCCATGGCGATGCGGCCCGATGTCACTGCATCGGCTGAAAGGCCCGACGGGCTTTGCCGCAGCTCATCCGCAGCCGCCCGCAGCGACGCCGAAACCGACTCCGCCTGCCGGCGGGCGCGCTCCAGCAGTTGCCTTTGCGCCTCCGTCATCGAATCGAGTGTAACCGAAGCCCGCGGCGCAGAAAAACACCCGCGGCGCCGGCGTCGCGGGTGGCAGCTTGCAGATTGCTGCGTCCGATCTCACGACCGCGAGGCGATGGCTTCGCTCATCGGCCGGAGAATCCGGGGCAGGATGTAGTTGTCCGCCAGTCCTTCGGCGCGTTCAGCCATCTCCTCAAAGATCTTTTCCATCGGGGTCCGCGGCCGGTCACCCCAGTAGCGGCGGAGGATCAGGTAGACGCTGATGCAGTCGTCGCCATAGTCGCCGGTGCGCACCTGGTAGCTGTTGGTGCGCGTCACCAGGTCGATGCGCGCCTGCAGACGGCAGTCTTCGCTGAGCGCGACCGTCACCGTCGGCTGAAAGTCCACCGGCCGCGCGCCGCTCTCTTCGACCAGGCACGACAACGGCGAATCGCGGAACATCGTCTCCGCCACGATCTCATCATGGTTGCCGGCGTACTCGATGTCGAAGCCGAACAGCACATCCAGATAGTCGATCTCGATCGGGCTCAGGCCGATGTGATGCGGCGCCATCTGCAGGATCGTCCGGTGCAGGCGAAGCGCCTCTTCGATGCTGGGGGGATTGACGTGCCCGCTCGAAAGTCGCCGGCCTTCCATCGTCAGCCAGCGATAGCCCGGGCCGTTGCGATCTTCTTCAAGGCTCAGCTCGTGATCGTTGCGGCGAAGCCGCGTCATCCCCGGAAAACCTTTCTGCACCTGCTCGAAGAAGTGCAGAACCGTCTCGCGTCCGTGCGGCAAGGCCATCTGCGAACCGAGGCGCATGTTGACGTAGAAATCCTCGCAGAACGCCGCATAAGGATTAGACATAATGGATTCTCCGTAACCCGATTATCCCGCCCCATTCGTAGTTATCGACCATAGCCTTTCCAGAGTGTAACCGTTTCCTTCTAGAACGAAACAGCGGGGGGCCCGGTTCGTTGACCGCGGATTTCCCGCGGCTTAAAACACATCTGCCGTGAAGCTTAAGCCCATCTATGCTCTGGTCGGACCCGAAGCTTTCCTGCAGTTGCAGGAAATGGCGGCGATCCTTGCCCAGCTTCCGCCGGACGTGACGCGCATCGACCTCGACGGCGAGAAAGCTGAGCTCGCTGATGTGCTCGATGAGCTGCAGAGCATCTCGATGTTCGGCGGCGATACCAAGGTCGTCGTGCTGCGCAACGCCGATGAGTTCATCTCGCGTTTTCGCGAGTCGATGGAAAAGTACGTCGAAAAGCCCTCGCCCACGGGCGTGCTGATCCTCCGGCTGAACTCGCTCAACAAGACGCATCGCATCGCCAAGCTGCTTCAGAAGCACGCACAGATCGTCCCCTGCGAAGCCCCCAAGCCGCCGCAGTTGCCGACGTGGATCCAGCAGCGCGCCAAGACCGCGCACAACCTGTCGGTCACGCCCGACGCCGCGCGCCTCCTGGCGGAGCTGATCGGCGCCGATCTCGGCAAGCTCGACAATGAGCTGGCCAAGCTGGCGCTGCAGAGCGACAACGGCCGCGTTGATGTCCCGGACATCGGCCGCAACGTCAGCTTCCAGCGTGAGCAGGCGATGTGGGACCTGACCAACGCGATGGCAGCCGGCCAGACGACCGAAGCGCTGCGCCGATGGCGCAATCTCGTTCAGCTCGATCCGGACACGCAGTTTCGCGCGGTGACCTGGATCGGCTTGTGGCTGGAGGATGTGCGCAAGGTGCTCGCCGCCCAGCGAGCCGGGCAGAATCCGCAGGGCGTCCTGCCCACCTACAAGTACCGCGACCCGCGCCTGCGCAGCGAGTTCGTCCGCACCGCACAAGCCATGGGCGACCGCGGCGCAGCCCGCGCAATGCACCTGCTCACCGAGATCGACAAGCAGAGTAAGTCCGGCCTGGGCGATGCCGCAGCCAACGTCGAGCGCTTCATCCTGACGTTGGCTGCACACGCCTGAAGCGACAATGCAGCATCTGTTGCGAAAATTTCTTGGAAAATCCCGCGTTCGAGGGTTGATCCCTCCGTTGTCATCGGGTTATACAGGCCTCAAGTCGCATTCGGCATTGGCGTCGGATGCCCATTCTTCAGGGACATGGTCCTCCCGGGACCGCGACAAACGCTCGCCTGGTTTCTGAAGGACTTTGAAACAGCAGATGCAGTGTGATCCAGCGTTGGGTCGCTCAGGACGCCACGAGCGTTCTGCTTTGCGCACGATCTTGCTTGCGCCGAGGCGGCCCAGCCGGGAGTTCCACATTGTGACATGACCACCTGGAGGGATTGACGAATGTGCGCGATCTGCGGCGAACTCCGCCGCGACGGCAAGGGGGCTTCGCCAGCCGCGGTGCATGCGATGGCTGAACGCATGGTGCGCCGCGGGCCCGATGGGGCCGGTCTGCATGTGCAGCGCAATGTCGCGCTCGGCCACCGCCGGCTGAAGATCATCGATCTGTCCGAGCGGGCGCAGCAGCCGATGGTCGATGCGGATCTGGGCCTCAGCCTCGTCTACAACGGCGCGATCTACAACTACCCCGAGCTGCGCCAGCAGCTCCAGGCCAAGGGCTATCGCTTCTTCTCCAGCGGCGACACCGAAGTCATCCTCAAGGCGTATCACGCCTGGGGTGAGTCGTTCATCGAGAAGCTCAACGGCATGTTCGCCTTCGCGCTGGTCGAGCGCGACACCGGCCGGATGATCCTGGCGCGCGATCGGCTGGGCATCAAGCCGCTGTACTACGCCCACACGCCCGCGGGCCTGCGCTTCGCCTCGACACTGCCCGGGCTGCTGCAGGCCGGCGACGTCGATACGTCGATCGATCCGATCGCGCTCAACTTCTACATGACATTCCACTCGGTCGTGCCGGCGCCGCTGACGATCCTCAAGGGCGTCCGCAAGCTCGCGCCGGCGACGATCATGACCATCGAGCCCGACGGCACGAGCAGGCATCGCGTCTACTGGGAAGCCGCCTTCGATCCGCGCCCGGAAGATGCCGCCGTCAGCTTCGACGAGTGGCAGGATCGCGTTCTCGACAAGCTGCGCCTGGCCATCCAGCGGCGGATGATCGCGGATGTGCCGGTCGGCATGCTGCTGAGCGGCGGGCTGGATTCCAGCCTCGTCGTCGGCTTGCTGGCCGAAGGCGGGCAGAAGCAACTCAAAACGTTCTCGATCGGCTTCGAGACGGTTGGTCAGGAGAAGGGCGATGAGTTCGAGTATTCGGACATCATCGCGAAGCACTTCGACACCGATCACTACCGCATCCGCGTCGACAGCACGCGCACGCTGCCGGCGCTGGAGGATTGCGTGCAGTCGATGAGCGAGCCGATGGTCAGCCATGACGCGATCGGCTTCTACCTGCTCAGCCAGGAGGTCGCCAAACACGTCAAGGTCGTGCAGAGCGGCCAGGGGGCGGACGAAGTCTTCGCCGGCTATCACTGGTATCCGCCGCTGATGCAGTCCCATCAGCCGGAGGCCGACTATGCCCGCGTCTTCTGCGATCGCGCCTTTGACGAGTTCGCCCAGGCCGTCGAGGGGCGGTTTGTCGAGTCCGACCATGCCCGCGCGTTCATCGCCGAGCACTTCGCCCGTCCCGGTGCGACGCGCGCGATCGACAAGGCCCTTCGGCTGGACACGTCGATCATGCTGGTCGATGACCCGGTCAAGCGCGTCGACAACATGACGATGGCCTGGGGGCTAGAGGCGCGCGTGCCGTTTCTGGATCACGAGCTGGTCGAACTGGCGGCGCGGATCCCGGCTGAGTTCAAGGTCAAGGGCGGCGGCAAGCATGTGTTGAAGGAAGCGGCGCGACGCGTGATTCCGTCAGCCGTCATCGATCGCCCGAAGGGATATTTCCCCGTTCCGGCACTGAAGTACCTGCAGGGGCCGTATCTGCAGTTTGTGAAAGACGTGCTCCATGCCCCGGAGGCGCGGCGGCGGGGGCTGTTCCAGCGGTCGTACGTGGACATGCTGCTCGCGGAGCCGGAGAAGCACATCACGCCGCTGCGCGGTTCAAAGCTCTGGCAGGTGGCGCTGCTGGAGTACTGGCTGCAACGCCATGGAATTGAGGGCTCATAACTGGAGGAAGGAGCAACGATGCCCAGATCAGCAGCCATGACGACTGTCGCCCCGTTCGATCCGAGATTCGGGCCGTCGTTGCGCTACTGGGAGCAGCCCAGCGAGCAGGTGGCGCGGCAGATGAAGTCGGATGTCATCCTGCCGATGGGCTGGGGCCGGCTGATCTTCGGCCACACCTTCAGCACGTGCGAAGACCTGGCCAATGCGATCCTTCAGGAAACGCCCGGCCACCGCGACATCGCGGTCTACCTGCGCGATCCGCACGTGGTGCTGTCCCTGGCGCCAAGCGAGCTGTTTCTCGATCCGTCGCACACGTATCGCCTGTGGCTGCATCAGTACCGCCCCAACGGCGCCCAGCCGCAGGGGTTTATCGTGCGGCGAGTGCGCTGCCGCGAAGACGTCGATGCGATGAACCGCATCTACGCCGCGCGGCACATGGTGCCGACCGATCCGCAGTTTGTGCTCGAAAACATCAGCCGCCGCACGCATACGTGGCTGGTCGCGGAGGACACCGCCAGCGGCCAGATCATCGGGACCGTCACGGGCGTCGATCATGTCGATGCGTTCAACGATCCGGAGAAGGGGGCCAGCCTGTGGTGCCTGGCGGTCGATCCGCAGGCGCCCCACCCGGGTGTGGGACAGGCGCTGGTCCGCCGGCTGATCGAGCGATCTGTCACCCGCGGCCGCGGCTACATCGATCTGTCGGTGATGCACGACAACAGGCAGGCGATCGCGCTGTACGAGAAGCTCGGGTTCGAGCGCGTGCCGGTCTTCTGCGTCAAGAAGAAGAACGCGATCAACGAACCGCTGTTCATCGCCGAACCGCCGGAAGCGCGGCTGAATCCGTATGCGGCGATCATCGTCAACGAGGCGCGCCGGCGCGGCATCCTCGTGGACGTGCTGGACGAGGAGGCCGGCTACTTTCAGCTTCATTTCGGCGGGCGATCGGTGATTTGCCGCGAGTCGCTGACGGAGCTGACCACCGCCATCGCCATGAGCCGCTGCGATGACAAGCGCGTTACGCTGCGCTGCCTGCGCAAGGCGGGCTTGAACGTGCCCGATCAGCAGCCAGCCGGCAGCCGGCAGGACAATCTGCTGTTCCTGGAACGCCACGGCCAGCTCGTCGTCAAGCCCGCACGCGGCGAGCAGGGCGCCGGCATCACCGTCGGCGTGCGCGACGCCGAATCGCTGGAAAAGGCGATCGAAAACGCCCGCCGCATCAGCGATGACGTCGTGCTCGAACAGTTCGTCGAAGGGCTGGATCTGCGCATCGTCGTGATCAACTACGAGGTCGTCGCAGCCGCGATCCGTCGCCCGGCGCAGATTGTCGGCACCGGCCGGCACACCATCGCCGAACTCATCGAAAAGCAAAGCCGCCGTCGCGCCGCAGCCACGGGCGGTGAAAGCCGCATCCCCATGGACGATCATACGCGCCAGTGCGTCGCCGATGCCGGCTATACGATGGATTCCATCCTGCCAGCCGATCAGACGCTTGTCGTCCGCCGCACAGCCAACCTGCACACCGGCGGTACGATCCATGACGTGACCGATCGCCTGCATCCGACGCTCGCCGAAGCCGCGGTCAGGGCCGCCGAGGCGATCGACATTCCCGTCACGGGGCTGGATTTCCTGGTTCCGTCGGTCGGGGGGCCTGACTACGTCATCATCGAAGCCAACGAGCGGCCGGGCCTGGCCAATCACGAGCCTCAGCCGACGGCTGAGCGCTTCATCGACTTCCTGTTCCCACACACACGCCCCGCCGGCCAGCGGTCCAACGGAAAGGGCAATGGATGACGAAGCTGCCAATCGATGTGGATTACATGCGGCAGACGCTGCTGCGCCTGCTGGAGACACCCAGCCCGACCGGATACACCGATCGCATCGTGCATGTCGTCTGCGACGAGCTGACGGCATTGGGAATCCCGTACGAAATCACCCGCCGCGGCGCGATCCGCGCGACGCTGCCGGGCGATCAGAAGCATCCCGCGCGCGCGATCGTTGCGCATCTGGACACGCTGGGCGCGATGGTGCGCCAGGTCAAACCGAATGGCCGGCTGGCGCTGGCGCCGATCGGCACATGGTCGGCACGTTTCGCCGAAGGGGCGCGCGTGACGATCTTCACCGTCAACGAAGGCCGCCGCCGCGGGACGATCCTGCCGCTGAAGGCGTCAGGCCATATCTTCGACGCGGAGATCGACACCCAGCCGACCGGCTGGGACCATGTCGAGGTGCGCGTCGATGAGCGCTATCCGCGCGACATCATCCAGGTGGGGGACTTCGTCGCGATCGATCCGGTTCCGGAGATCACAGAGACCGGCTACATCAGCTCGCGTCATTTGGATGACAAGGGCGGCTGTGCCGCGCTGCTGGCGGCAGCCAGGGCGATCGTGACGCACAAGCCGGTGCTGCCGGTGCAGGTGAACCTGCTGTTCACGCTGTTTGAGGAAGTCGGCTATGGGGCGTCATCCGTGCTGGCGGGCGATGTGGCGGAGATGGTCGCGATCGACAACGCGACGCCGGGACCGGGGCAGAACGCCAGCGAGTTCGGCGTGACGCTGGCGATGATGGATATGTCCGGCCCGTTCGACTACCACCTGTCGCATATGTTGATCGACCTGTGCGAGGCACATCGCATCGACTACAAGCGGGATGTGCTGCGGCATTACCGATGCGATGCGGCATCAGCCATCGAGGCGGGGCACGACATCCGCACGGCGCTGGTCTGCTTCGGCGTGGATGCGTCGCACGGGTACGAGCGGACGCATACCGATGCGCTGCGGAGCGTGGCGGAGCTGGTGGTGTTGTACACGCAGGCTGAGCCGATCTTCCGCCGCGATCGGATGGACCTGGGGCCGATCAAGGGATTCCCGACGCAACCGGATTAGTGGGTGCACGATCATCGAGGCATGGGTGACCAGCCCGTGTTGCGGACCAATCACTTCACGGGCTGATACAACATTATGCATCAACATAGGCGATAGTCGCCCGAAATCGTCATCCTGAGCG
>CALEKX010000076.1 GCA_937904525.1 uncultured Phycisphaerales bacterium | reverse complement strand
CGGATTTCGGATTGCGGATTTGATGCTTGATCACTGGTCACTGGTCACTCGCCGCAACTTGACGCAATGGCATCGACGGCGGACGGAGTGACTGCCAACCGTCAACCGCCAGCGATCCTGCAGGCTGCCGACCGCAGACCGCACCCTGATCACCTCACCTTGTCGTCCCGCCACCGCCGCCTGCTACCCGCTGCCTGCCGCCTGCTGCCTGCCGCCTGTTGGCCCAGACGGATTGACGAACGGCCGAAAAACTGCATATTGTCTCGCCCCAAGACGGCCCCGTCGTCTAGTGGCCTAGGACACCGCCCTTTCACGGCGGCGACACGGGTTCGAATCCCGTCGGGGTCAGTCTCGAATCACCCCCAAGCCATCCGGCTTGGGGGTGTTTTGTTGCGCGGGGCGGCTGCACGCTGCGCAATCGCCCTTGGAATGTACGGGCACATGGCAATGTGCCCCCGTGGTGGTGGGTGCGGGCCAGCGCAACACCCCGGCCTGGGCGGATTGCCATCCCCGCTCCTACAAGCGCAGGGCACGCTATCGCGCCGCGACGCCTGGAGCCGAGGTGGGTAGAAGGGGGCGGATCCCGTCGTGAAAACCAGGGTAATGTCAGGAGGCGCGGGCTATTCGTCGGGGTCGAGGACTTCGAGGTGGCGGACTTCCAGTTCCATGCCGGTGAGCATGCGGTCAGCGGGCGTGCCGCAGACGCTGCATCGCAGGCGGGGCGGGTCGGCAGCCGGGCGGGATTGGTTGCAGTGGGGACAATAAACCGTGACGCCGATCGTCTCTATCTCCAGAGTCGCGCCCTCGAAGCGCGTTTGGCGTGTAGCGACCTGCCAGGCTGTCTGCATGGCGTCGGGGACGACGGCTGACAGTTCGCCGACGGCGATCCCGACGCGGCTGACGCGCACGGGGCCTTCACTCGCGAGGCGCTGCTCGAGCAGTTCGATCAGGCTTTGCGCGATGGACAGCTCGTGCATGAGGTCGACCGGCTGAGGGCCAGCGGGTTCATCGGCAGGCGTGATGACATCGACCGGCCGGGCGGGCAATTTGCCCTGCGGATCGGTATTATACGGGAATGGCGGAACGGTTGATGCACGGGCCTTACCTCGAGATTCAGACCAGCGACGGAATCGATCAGCTCACCATAGGGGACAAGCCGATCACCATCGGCCGGCATACCGACAACAAGCTCGTCCTGGCGGATCCGAAGGCCAGCCGATTCCATGCCGTGATTGAGGCGACGGCGGGCGGATTTCGCGTGCGCGATCTCAAGAGCAGCAATGGCACGTTCGTTAACGGCAAGCGCGTGCAGGAGGCGATGCTCTCAGCCGGGGATGTGATCCACATCGGCTCGACACGGATTGTGCTGCTGGACCCCTCGGCTGACCCGCTGCCAGCCGTCGAAGAGATCGAACAGCTCAGCGAAGCCGACATCGTCGAGGACGAGCCGGTGGATGTTGACGTGGGGATCTCCGCGCCCGAGCCGCAGCGCCCGGCGGATGAGCCCGATGCCGATCCAGACCTGGTGTTGCAGGAGCTGGCTGAGTCGATGGGCAGCAAGCCCTTCAGTGAGTACGACATCGCCCTGATCAGCGCGCGTGGCACAACGGTTCACGAAGCCGGCGCGCCGCCGAAGAAGCAGTCGCGCCGCGAAGCGGTCGATCTGTTCCGTATGGTGCTGCTGGTCTGCTTCCGCAGCCGGGCAACCGACATCCACCTTGAGCCGAAGAACAACTACTGGCTGCTGCGGATGCGCGTCGACGGGAACATGGTCGACGTTGTTCGCCTGACGCCGGACCTGGGCGTGAAGATGAGCGCGCTGGTGAAGGTGCTCAGCGATATCGACATATCGCAGCGGAACATGATTCAGGAGGGACATTTCTCGTCGCGCGTCCCGGCTGCCACGCCGGGCGGGCCGCTGCGTCGGGTGGACTACCGCGTGAGCTTCGCGCCCAGCGTTTTCGGGCAGAAGCTGGTGATTCGCATCCTCGACACTTCTAACGCGCCGCTGAAGATCGACGATCTGCAACTGCCGCAGTGGATGCTCGAGGAGCTGCGCACAGCCATCGAAGGTGACAGCGGCATGGTGCTGGTTGTCGGGCCGACGGGATCAGGCAAGACGACCTCGCTGTACGCGGCTGTGCGGAGTCTGGACGTTAACGAGCGGAACGTGGTGACGATCGAGGATCCGGTTGAGATCCAGATCGACGGTGTGACGCAGATTCCGGTGGACGAGGAGGGGGGCAAGGGATTCAGCGCGCTATTGCGATCGGTGCTGCGGCAGGATCCGGATGCGATCCTGGTGGGGGAGATCCGCGATCCGGAGACGGCGCGCATCGCGATGCAGGCGGCGATCACCGGGCATCTGGTGTTCAGCACGCTGCACACGAAAGACACGATCGGATCCGTGTTCCGGCTGTTGGACCTGGGCGTTGAGCCGTACCTGGTGGCGCAGGCGCTGCATGTCGTGCTCGCCCAGCGGCTGGTGCGACAGTTGTGCCCGCATTGCAAGAAGGCCGTGCGCCCGACGGAGCAGCAGCTCAAGAAGATGGGCCGTGCCGGCGAGGGGCTGAAGCAGATCTACGAGCCGCGCGGCTGTCCGCGATGCCTGGGAACAGGGCATGTGGGGCGGCGGGCCATCTTTGAGCTGCTGAGCACCACCGATGAGATGCGCAGCGCGATCCTGAAGAATCCGTCGATGGACGACCTCCGCAAAACGCTGGAGGGCACGCCGTTTGTGCGGCTACGCGAGCATGGGTTTGCGCTGGTAGCCGAAGGCGTGTGTGCATTTGACGAGGTCGAGCGCGCGGTGGGGCGGTAAGCGTTCTGTCCGTTCTGGACGCGGGATCGCACGAACGATCTGATCACGTCAATACGAAAGTGAACCGGCTGTCGGCATGCCTGTGAGCACGCCGACAGCCGGTTGTGTTCTCCTCGCGTCGAATCCTCAGACCGTAGGTGTCTCCACGATCTCCGACTCGTAGATGTAGCGGGCGCCCGACGTACCATTCTGGGAAATGATGCGGTACTGGTACGCCGTACCCGGCGTGAGGTTGTCGAACACGATGACCCCTGACGTTGCCGTGACATCCTGCAGGTACGTCCATTCGCCACCTGCGACGGACACCTCCAGCCACGCGGTCCAGTTGGTGGGGATACGCGTGCGGTAGGTCAGCTTCAGCTCCGTGGAGGACAACGCCGTCAGCGAGCCATCAATGTAGCTCGTGCCGATGTAGTAGCGTCCGCTGCCGTGGACGATGATGTCGCCGGAGTTGGTAATCGTCGACTTGACCCACAACAGGTCATGCACGTGGATCGTGCCGTTGTTGATGACCGGCAGATCGAAGATCGTGCTGCCGTTGAGCGTCAGCGTGCCGTTATTGGTGAAGGATTCGGGGAAGTGCGGGTTCGCGGTGGTCATGAACCGGAATGGCCCGGTCAGCGTCAGGTCCAGATCCAGCACCGGGTTCAGCTGGAAGTTGATGGCGACTTCCGATCCATCCGCGATGAACTCCCCAGTGCCTGAAACGGCGTTTGTCGCAATGCCGAAGTTGCCGGCGGCAACGATAACGGCATTGTCGAGGACCACGTTGCTGAGTCCAACCCAGGTTGCGCTGGCTGCACTGGCGAAGACATTTCCGACGATTGTTAACCCGATGAGATTGGATGTCATCGTCGCAATCAGCTTGGCACCATCATTGCCCTGAAGCGTCCCACCGATGAACTGGCCACCAGCCAGATGCCACGTGCCGGTATCAGCGTTCAGGGTCAGCGTGTTGTCGGTGTTGTAGAGCTTGCCGGTGATCTCAACCGTGCCGCCAGTGCGGTCCCAGTTGGCCACCGATGCCACGTCAAATTCGCCGCCCAGTTCCAGGATACCGCCGGAGACAACGAACAAACCGGCATGGCTCCAAGTCTTCAGCAGCGAGAGCTTGCCGCTCTGCACTTCGATGACGCTGTTGGCGGTACTCTGCCAAGTTGCGGCATCCGGGCGGACCTCCAGCGGACCGCCCGCTGCACGGAGCGTTCCGTGGTTCACAAACTGACCCGGCCGGATGATCAGAGGAGTGTTGTTCGTATCAGTTGCGACGATCGTGCCATAGTTGATCAGCGTCTGCGATCCGCCGTAGTTCCAGATCTGGCCCGCACCGGCAACCGTGATGCCGCTGCTGAGCGTCACGTGCGTGGAAAGCGCAAGGTTCGCGTGGTCCAGCAGGATCGTGCCTGTCCCGGCGAACGGCTCGGCGACCGAAAGTCGCAGGGCACTGTTCTGAACCACGATCATCCCGCCGTCGAACGTCACCGAACCAGCGACGTTGAGCGGTATGGAGGACGTGACGTTTAACGTTGTCTGAAGGACAATGTCCTCCACCGTAGCGCCTGACCCGACGATGCTTCCAGAGCCGAGATACGTGCCGCCCTTCAGCTTGCCGTAGGTGGGGACCGTGATTCCGTTGGGAATCGTGACCTCCGCTGTCGTCAGCACCTTCAGCGTGCCTTCGACCTGAATCGGGTGCGACGTTTTCAGGCTCTTGATGGTCTGCGTCCCGGTCAACTTGATGTACGAGACCGCGGCCGTGTTGATCGTCACGTCGTCCGACGGATCCGGCACGCGGTGGTCGCTCCAGTTGTCCGGATTTGACCAGAGGTTGTCTCCACCCGCTCCCGTCCAGGTCTGGTTGCTGCTCCAGGTCGTGAACGACAGCGGAATGCTGGAGAAGGGGCCTGCGCTGGTGTTAGCACGCACCTGGACGAAGTACTGCGTCTCCGATTGCAGACCGCTGATCGTGGTGGAGGTGCTGTTGGCCGGGACCGTCTTGACATACTGCCAGGCGCCCGACGTCCCTTGCCTGATATAGATGTCGTAGCTCGTCTCGTACGAGCAATCCACCCACGTCACGTTTGCAGCATGCTGGGTTGCCGTGACGCTGGTCAGCACGGGCGGATCGCTTTGGGGCACAGCCGGAAGAGCGCCGGTGCTCGTCCACGCCGGCGGTGCGCCGCCGTTCATGTACAGCACCCAATTGTTCGTGGAGTTCGTCTGGCGGATCAGCAGATCCTTGGTGCCCGCGCCATCGATGTTTCCGATCGCCGCGATGTGATGCACCTGTCCGTTCAGGTTCGCCCCCATCGAGATGGGGTTGTAGTCCTGAACGATCGTCGCGCCGTTCATCTTCCAGACGCGCACTTGCGAATTGGCGCCGCGCGTCTGCCACGCAATATCCGGCTTGCCATCACCGTCGAAATCGTCAGCCGCGATGACGCGCCACTCGGCTGGCGGCGTCCCCGGCGACTGAATCCCGATCCAGTTGGACGGCTTCCTCTGAGCATTGAGTTGCCAGATCCCCAGGTTGCCACCGCCCGAGACAGGGGTGCCGTCCGCGAGCTTGCCGCTGTTCCACCAGAGGATGTCCGTGATGCCATCACCTGTGAAATCGCCGGCGCCGACGATGTACCACTGCGTATTGTTCAGCTGGCCGACCTCGTAGGAGATCGTGCGCTGGTTGTCATCCAAGCCCCACAACACGACCAGCTTGGTCGAACCATTGAACACCACCAGCTCCGGCCCCGGCGAGTTGGCCATGCCGAACTCTCCGACCGCCCCGACGATGAAGTTCGGGTTCTGCGCCGTCGCCTGCGTTCCGGAGTACAGATGGAACGGCTGGCCCTGGACGGTGATGTCCGCGGTGCCGATGGTCGTCGCGCCCTGCATGTACTGGATGCGGACCTGGCCTGGCGTCGGCGAGCCCGCAACCGGCTGGTTGCGCCAGACGATGTCAACATACCCGTCACCGTTGAAGTCGCCGGTGCCGGCGATGGTCCAGCCGCCGGCTTCGCCCGGCGTCCAGCTCAGCAGCCGCCGCGCTTCCAGCGCCTCGACAGCAGCAGCTCCAGCCGCGCGAGCGGCCTCAGCAATACGGTGCATTGAACGACGTCCGATAACCCCCCGACGAGACGAGAAGTGTCCGCGCATTTGATCTCCCTTTGCCTGCATCATTTCACCAGGCGCTCTCTCACGTCGCCTGGCTTTCAGCCCGGAATTACAGATGAGTGTCTAAAATGTAGTGCTCCGGTTGTCGGACGACAAATTGCCGCAGATCTATCAACAGGGCACTTCGCGAGGCTGAAATAGTCAGGATTTCGACAACGGCATTTTCTGCCGTAACTGGCGATTGGAAATGAGTTTGCGAAAGAAGACCCCAATCGGTCGTGTCCGCAGGGCTTTCCAGCCAACCAAGCGCGTGATTTGGAGGGCCGATTGGTGTACAATCCTCGTGGCGGATTAGGAAACGGGGGGCTGGAAATCTCAACCTGATTTCAACCAGTGGCGCGGATCGTCGCTGTCGTTGCGGAGCGCGCTAGGGATACTGTATGCCCACGCTCCGGCCAGCAAGGTTTATCAAATACCGCTACCGCACCAACTGCCCATGACCCACAACCCAACGCGCATCCACGGTCTTCCTCCCGCCCAGGGTCTGTACCTGCCTGAGTTTGAGAAAGACGCCTGCGGCGTCGGTTTCATCTGCCATATCAAGGGCAAGCAGTCGCACGCGATTGTCTCCGATGCACTGACCATGCTGGAGAATATGAACCACCGCGGCGCCTGCGGATGCGAACCCGACAGCGGTGACGGTGCCGGCATCATGGTCCGCATGCCCGACTCCTTCTTCCGCGCGAAGATGGCAGCCCGCGGCGTGAACCTGCCGCCACCGGGGCAGTACGGTGTTGCCATGATCTTCCTGCCGCGGTCGCGCAAGGCCCGCCTGGAGTGCGAACGCGTCTTCGAGCAGACCGTCCGCGAATACGGCATGCAGGTTCTCGCCTGGCGCGATGTCCCCGTCGACCACAGCCAGGTCGGCCCCACGCCGCGCAAGACCGAGCCTGTCATCCGCCAGTGCTTCGTCGCCCCGACCGAGACCTTCTTCAACAAGGCTGACTTCGACCGCCGCCTGTACCTGGTCCGGCAGATCAGTGAAAACCGCCTGGAGTTCGGTGACTACTCCCCCGAAGCCAAGGAGGAGTTCTACATCTGTATCTGCTCAGCCAACCGCATGGTCTACAAGGGCATGCTCACCGCCCACCAGGTGCGTGAGTACTACCTGGACCTGAAGGATCCGACCTTTGAGTCCAGCCTGGCGATCGTGCATTCGCGCTTCAGCACCAACACTTTCCCAAGCTGGCGGCTGGCCCATCCGTATCGCTATCTCGCCCACAACGGCGAGATCAACACGCTGCGCGGCAACCGCAATTGGATGCGTGCCCGCACCGGCTCGCTCGTCAGCGACGTCTTTGGCGACGAGCTGCAGAAGCTCTTCCCGATCCTCACGGAAAGCGGCTCGGACTCAGCCACGCTGGACAACATGGTCCAGTTCCTGGCCGTCAACGGCCGCTCGCTGCCGCATGCCATGCTGATGGTCATTCCCGAAGCCTGGCAGAACAATCCGCTGATGGATCCCGACCTCAAGGCCTTCTACGAGTACCACGCCTGCCTGATGGAGCCGTGGGACGGCCCCGCGAGCGTCGCCTTCACCAATGGCCCGGTTGTCGGCGCCGTGCTCGACCGCAACGGCTTGCGGCCGTCGCGCTACTATGTCACGCGCGATGACCTGGTCATCATGGCCAGCGAAGTCGGCGTTATCCCCGTCGAGCCGACCAACGTCGCCAAGAAGTGGCGCCTCCAGCCGGGCAAGATCTTCCTGATCGACTCGCGCCAAGGCCGCATCGTCGACGACAGCGAGATCAAGCAGGAGCTCGTCGACCGCCGCCCCTGGAAGCGCTGGATCGAAGAGCAGATGATCGACCTGGAGTCGCTGCCCCAGCACGCCGAGCCGAAGAAGGTCCAGCCCGACGAGCTGATGACGCTCCAGCAGGCCTTCGGCTACACAAACGAAGACATCAAGCTGCTGCTGACGCCCATGGCCGTCACGGCCCAGGAAGCCATCGGCTCGATGGGCACCGATACGCCGCTGGCCTGCCTCAGCGACCGGCCACAACTGCTGTACAACTACTTCAAGCAGTTGTTCGCCCAGGTCACCAACCCGCCGCTGGACGCGATCCGCGAAGAGATGGTTACCAGCCTCTTCACGTATCTCGGCCGCGAGACCAACCTGCTGGAAGAGGCGCCCATCGCATGCCACCTGGTCAAGCTGCGTCATCCGATCCTCACCAACGAGGAACTGGAGAAGCTGCGTCACGCCCGCTACGGCGACCTGATCGGCCATACGCTGCCGATCCTGTTCAAGGCCTCCGAGGGCGAAGCCGGCCTGAAGAAGGCCCTGGACGAGCTGTGCGCCGCTGCCAGCAAGGCTGTGGCCGACGGCGCGTCCGTCCTTGTGCTCAGCGACCGTGGCGTCGATCGCGAGAACGCCCCGATCCCGGCGCTGCTGGCCTGTGCCGCCGTGCATCACCACCTGATCCGCGAAGGCAACCGCACCAAGGCCAGCCTCGTCATCGAAACCGGCGAAGCGCGCGAAGCCCATCACTTCTGCACGCTGCTCGGCTACGGTGCCGGCGCCATCAACCCGTACCTGGCGTTCGAGACGATCGCCGACCTGCATCGCGACGGCTTCCTGCCCAAGGACATGAGCCTTGAGCAGGCCTTCAAGAACTACGTCAAGGCCGCCAACAAGGCGATCCTCAAGGTTGCCTCGAAGATGGGCATCAGCACGGTGCAGTCGTACCGCGGTGCTCAGATCTTCGAAGCCATCGGCCTCAGCAAGGCGGTGATCGATCAGTACTTCACCAACACCGCCTCGCGCATCCAGGGCGTCGGCCTCGACGTCATTGCGGCTGAGGCGCTGGCACGCCACGCGCGCGGGTTCCCACAGACCAGCGCCGACAACAGGACGCTGCCCACCGGCGGCTACTATCAGTGGCGCCGCGACGGCGAGTACCACATGTGGAACCCCGACACCGTCGCCAAGCTGCAGCACGCCGTGCGCGTCGACAGCTATGCGACGTTCAAGGAGTTCACGCGCCTGATCGACGACGAGGCGCGCCATCGCTGCACGCTGCGCGGCCTGATGGAGTTCAAGAAGGGCCTGCGTCCGCCGGTGCCGCTCGAGGAAGTCGAGCCGGCCAAGGAGATCGTCAAGCGGTTCTGCACGGGCGCCATGAGCTTCGGCTCGATCTCGAAGGAGGCCCATGAGAACCTCGCCATCGCGATGAACCGCATCGGCGGCAAGAGCAACACCGGCGAGGGCGGCGAAGATCCGCGCCGGTTCAAGCCCGATGACAAGACCTGGCCCGACGGCCAGCCGGTCCTCCGCCGCAGCGCCATCAAGCAGGTGGCCAGCGGCCGGTTCGGCGTCACCATCGAGTACCTGGTCAACGCCGATGAACTGCAGATCAAGATGGCTCAGGGCGCCAAGCCCGGCGAGGGCGGCCAGCTCCCCGGCCACAAGGTGGACGAGTACATCGGCAAGATCCGTCACTCGACGCCGGGTGTCGGCCTGATCTCGCCGCCTCCGCACCACGACATCTACTCGATCGAGGATCTCGCGCAGCTCATCCACGATCTGAAGAACGTGAACCCGACCGCGCGCGTCAGCGTCAAGCTGGTCAGCGAGGTCGGCGTCGGCACGGTCGCCTCGGGTGTCGCCAAGGCCAAGGCGGATCACATTCTGATCTCCGGTGACGGCGGCGGCACCGGCGCTTCGCCGCTGACGAGCATCAAGCATGCCGGCATTCCGTGGGAGCTCGGCCTGGCCGAGACCCAGCAGGTGCTGGTGATGAACAACCTGCGCGGCCGCGTGATCCTGCAGACCGACGGTCAGCTCAAGACCGGCCGCGATGTCGTGATTGCCGCGCTGCTCGGTGCCGAGGAGTTCGGCTTCGCAACCGCGCCGCTGATCGCCTCGGGTTGCGTGATGATGCGCGTCTGCCATCTGAACACCTGCCCGGTCGGCGTCGCCACGCAGGATCCGGAGCTGCGGCGCAAGTTCGCCGGCAAGCCGGAGCACGTGATCAACTACTTCTTCTTCGTGGCTGAGGAAGTCCGCGAGATCATGGCCGAGCTGGGCTTCCGCACGATGGACGAGATGATCGGCCAGGTGCAGCACCTGACCTTCGCCGATGTCTCGGATCACTGGAAGGCCCGGCACATCGACCTGTCGGTCATCCTGCACAAGCCGGATGTGCCCGACACCGTCGCTGTGCGTAACGTGGAGAAGCAGGATCACGAGCTGGACAAGGCCCTGGATCGCACCACACTGATTCCGCTGGCTCAGCCGGCGATCGAGCGGGGCGAGAAGGTCTTCCGCGAGCTGGAGATCAAGAACACCAATCGCACCGTCGGCACCATGCTCTCGGGCGAGGTGGGCAAGAAGTACGGCTTTGCCGGCCTGCCGGATGACACGATCCACTTCAAGTTCAAGGGTTCAGCCGGGCAGAGCTTCGGCTGCTTCCTGGCCAAGGGCGTGACGCTCGAGCTCGAAGGCGATGCCAACGACTACGTCGCCAAGGGCATCAGCGGCGGCAAGGTCATCGTCTATCCGCCGCGCGAGGCTCTCGAAGCCGGCTTCAAGGCCGAGGACAACATCATCGCCGGTAACGTGATCGGCTACGGCGCGATCGCAGGCGAGATCTACCTCCGCGGCGTCGTGGGCGAACGCTTCTGCGTCCGCAACTCCGGCGCCAGCGCGGTGGTCGAAGGTGTCGGCGACCACGGCTGCGAGTACATGACCGGCGGACGGGTTGTCGTCATCGGCCCAACCGGCCGCAACTTCGCAGCCGGCATGAGCGGTGGCATCGCCTACGTCTACGACACGCTGGGCAACTTCCCGCAGCTTTGCAACCTCGAGATGGTCGAGCTGGAGAAGCCGGAAACCCCGGATGACATCCAGACCATCCGCCGGCTGCTGGAGAACCACTACCGCTACACGCAGTCGCCGGTCGCCAAGGCGATCCTCGACGACTTCGACAACGAGCTGCGCTGGTTCGTCAAGGTGATGCCCACCGACTACCGCCGCGTGCTCGAGCACCTGGCTGAAGTCGAAGCGAGGGCACGCCAACTGTCCGAGTCGCAGACCGCTGGTGTGTAAGCCTGCGAAAGAGACGAAGAGACTACGAGAATAGACCAAGTTTTGGCCACAGAAGCACACAGAAGGACACAGATAAGAACGCTCTGTGTCTCTGCGTCTCTGCGGTGAAACAAGCCGAGAGCGAACAATGGGAAAGCCGACTGGATTCAAGGAGATTTCGCGTGAGCTGCCGCGGCGGCGGCCGGTGGAGCTGCGCGTGCTGGACTGGAACGAGATCTACCTCGATTTCCCCGAGGACAAGCTCCGCAATCAGGGCGCGCGGTGCATGGATTGCGGGATCCCGTTCTGTAATAACGGCTGTCCGCTGGGCAACATCATTCCCGAGTGGAACGACCTGGTTTACCGCAACCGCTGGAACGAAGCACTGCTCCAGTTGCTGAAGACCAACAACTTCCCGGAGTTCACCGGCCGCGTCTGCCCCGCACCCTGCGAAGAAGCGTGCGTGCTGGGGATCAACGAGCAGCCGGTCACGATCAAGAACATCGAAGTCTCGATCATCGAGCATGCCTTCGATCGGGGCTGGATCCAGCCTCAGCCGCCGGCGTCCCGCACGGGCAAGAAGGTGGCCGTCGTCGGCAGCGGTCCGGCGGGCCTGGCGTGCGCCGCCCAGCTCAACAAGGCCGGTCACGAGGTGACGGTCTTCGAGCGTGCCGACCGCATCGGCGGCCTGCTGATCTACGGCATTCCCAACTTCAAGCTCGAGAAGCGGTTCGTCGAGCGCCGCGTCAAGCTGATGGAGGCTGAGGGCGTCAAGTTCGTCACCAACGCCAACGTCGGTGTGAACGTGAAGGTCGAAGACCTGCGCGAGGAGTTTGACGCGATCGTCCTGTGCGGCGGCGCGACGGCGGCTCGCGACCTGAACGTCCCCGGCCGCGAGCTGAAGGGCATTCACTTCGCCATGGAGTATCTGCCCCAGCAGAACCGCATCAACATGGGTGACAACCTGCCCGACGCGATCAACGCGAAGGACAAGCACGTCGTCATCATCGGTGGCGGCGACACCGGCGCTGACTGCCTCGGCACAGCCATTCGCCAGAAGGCCAGGAGCGTCGTGCAGTTCGAGCTGCTGCCCAAGCCGCCGGAGAAGCGCGGGCCGGGCGTGGCGCCGTGGCCGTACTGGCCGATGATCTTCCGCACCAGCAGCGCCCACGAAGAAGCGGCTCAGATCTTCGGCGGCAAGGACGTGCGCGATTTCGCCATCAACACGAAGCGCTTCAGCGGCGAAAACGGTGTGGTCAAGAAGCTGCACGGCATTCGCCTGGAGTGGATCAAGGACCCGCAGACGGGTCGGCCGACGTTCAAGGAGATTCCGGGCACCGAGTTCGAGATCGACTGCGACCTGTGCTTCCTGGCGATGGGCTTCCTCGGGCCGGAGAAGACCGGCGCGATCGAGCAGCTCGGCTTGAATCTCGACGCCCGTGGGAATGTCGTCGTCAACGAGGACTACCACACGAACGTTGAGGGCGTCTTCGCTGCCGGCGACATGCGTCGCGGCCAGTCGCTGGTCGTCTGGGCGATCTCCGAAGGCCGTCAGGCCGCCCGCGCCGTGGACAAGTGGCTCATGGGCCGCAGCGAACTGCCGTATATGAAGCTGTTCTGACGGCAGGCCGTTGCATACCCAGCCGCTGGGACGTAGCTCGGTGAATTGCGTCCGTGGCGTGTCCAGCGAATGGCCGGAATCAGTACCTGTGGCACGGCCGTCCCGGACGTGCTCTAATCAGCCAGCACGTGCGGGACGCACGTGCCACGAAGTAGCTCGCCCTACAGGGGCTGTGTCATTGATCTGTCGAGTTGAGCACCTCGCAAGCGAGTGAATGTCGCCAGCATCATCAAATTCATGACAACACGTGGGCAGCCGCGATAATCGCACGTCATGGCTACCCGCACATCTCTTCCGCCTGAAGGAGCGTTCTATCATGCGATCCTTCGTCATCTTGCAGCCCATCCGGAGGGTGACTCGCGCGAAGGGGTGCACGAGGCTATGCCGGACCTGCTGAGCCTGTCAGAGGCGCAACGGACGGAGCGACTGGCGGATCTTCCCCATCTGCGCTATCGCCATCGCTCCGGCTTTGGGCTAAGCATCCTGAAGAAGAACGGGTATGTCGAATCTCCGAAACGAGGTTTCTGGAGGATCACGGAGAAGGGAAGGGAGCTGTTGAGGCGGTACCCTGATGGTTTTCCGCCGCAGATGGCCGTGCAGATCCTCCGTGAGCATCGCAGCGCAATTCGCCGGCAGTATGAAGCAGCCGTTGATTTGTCTGACTCGCAGACACCGGACGAGCGCATCGAAGAAGCCGTTGAGGAGATTCGCCAGGCCATCGCGGCTGATCTGCTCGAACGGATCCTCGCCGCGCCCCCGTCGTTCTTCGAGAAGCTGGTGCTGGATCTTCTGCATACGATGGGATACGGCACCAGCGAGGAGTACCTGCAACATGTGGGCGCGCCGGGAGATGGCGGCTTTGACGGCATCATCTCGCTGGATCGGCTGGGACTGGAGAAGGTCTACGTACAGGCCAAGCGCTGGCGCGATCCGGTGGGGCGCCCTGCGGTACAGGCGTTCTTTGGGGCATTGTCCGGACGACGGGCGAGGAAAGGGGTATTCATAATCACCTCGACCTTCACCCGCGAAGCCCGCGAGTTCGGCGAACAGGTCGCCGACCGTGTGGTGTTGATTGACGGTGCCTTGCTGACCAGCCTCATGATCGAGCATGGCGTCGGCGTGACTCACTATCGTGTTCTGCGTTTGCCCCGGGTGGACAGTGATTATTTCGAGGCGGATTGATCGCTGTGCCATCATCGCCTAAGGCGGAAGGTCATTTCGGTCGCCTGCGCGGCTGCGTATGCGGCGCGGAAGGCTTCAACATCGGCGAAGGTCTCGGCTGGCAGGATGCGGCAGGGGATGCGGGCGTGCACCTGGTCCGATCGGAAGATCCAGGGCGACAGGGTGGCTGTGTGGTCGTCGATCCGGCGGAAGACGATGTTTGTCAGCGGGGCGCCGGGTTGGGGATGCAGCTTGAGCACGGGAGCCGGCGGCTCGGTGCAAAGCAGGTCCAGGCTGAGCTGATCCATCGCCTGCAGCAGGCGGAAATCGGCTGAGAGCTGCTGCTCGCGTCGATCGGTCGATCCCTCGGCCAGGCCGAGCTTCAGCGGACGGTCCACGCGCAGCCCCAGTCGTTTCCGTAGCGTCTCCTGCAGCTCGATCTGGGCATGCTGAAACTGGTTCATCGCAAAACGCGCCCGTGCGCTGTGAAGCTGCTCGTCGTAGGGGCGCTTTTCCGCGACGCTGGCGGCATAGGCGCTCAGGGCCAGCGCATGCAGGCTGACCAGCAGGCCCGAATAGGCATCCTCGGCGGCGGCGTGCTCGGCTGAGGCCGCCCATGCCGGCAGGGTGATGTTGCGGGGGCCCTCGAAGACGTCCAGCGGCTCGCCGGCGGGGCTGAGCGTCGGCTGGTTGTCGTGCGAGGTCCAGCCGCAGTCGTGCAGGGCGATGGCCCGCAGCACCGCGGGCTGGTCGGTTCCCTCGAATCCGCCGGCGCCCACATGGGCCGCCAGATCGGCTGCCATTCGCGCATGGTCATCCTGCGTGAACAGCAGCCAGCGATCGCCGATGCGTCTGCGGATCATGGTCGTCAGTGTAATCGATCGGACCGCCAGGGACGCATCGGAGAATCGCTCACCGCCAAGACGCCGAGATCACAGATGCGTTTCACAGAGTGAAGTTTCTGCCAAAGAAACGCCCGGGGAATGAACGAATACATGAGTATTCGTTTCAAGATCTCTCCGCGTTCTGTGTGCACTACGGTGAGCTCTGAATCGTACTCAACGGCACGCGGGAAATGCGGTATTGTGGACTAGAGATGGCAGACATGGCGTCTGCCCGGGAAGAAAGGATCCTATCTCATGAAACACTCCACTCTCGTGGCGTTGGTGGCCAGCGGGGCGATGGTGGCCCTGGTCGGCTGCAAGTCTGACGATGTTCGCAACGAAGCCGAGCGTGAGACCGATCGCGCTGTGCTCCGCATCACGGAGCTCGAAACCGAGCGGGATACGCATCGCAAGAATCTCGAGGCAGCCCAGGCCGAACTGGCAACCGCCAAGCAGGAAGCTGCCGATGCCAAGCGTCGCCTGGCCGAAGCCGAGCAGGAATTGACCCGCCTCCGCGCCGATCAGGCCCGCGCCGAGACCAGCGCCGCCGAAGCCAAGCGCCTCCAGACCGAGCTTGAGCAGGCCAGGAAGGAACTTGAGACGGCTCAGGAGCAGGTCAAGGCGCTCACCGCTCAGATCGACACGCTCAAGGCTGAGAATCAGACGCTGGCCGCCCAGGCCCAGCAGCCGGCTGCCACGACCCAGCCAGTGCCTGAGCTGAACAAGTAGTCCGTCGCCCGCGAGATCCCGCGACGAAGCGACGAAACGCCCGCGGCACGGGCATCACCGACGCGCATCGCATCCGCGACATGCCTTCGGCGATGTCCGTGCCGCTTTGTATTGCCGGCACATGTCCGCCCGCCTATGCACTTGCCGAACTCTGCTGCAAAAACTGCGGATTTGTGAGCCGGTTGTTCGATAGGGACAACGGAGCCTTATCGAACCATGGCCTATATTATCGTCCAAGCCAACGGAGAAGAGATCGATCGCGTCCCGCTGACCGAAGATCTGGTGATCGGGCGATCGCCCGAATGCCAGGTCGCCGTGCGGGATGTGCTGATGTCGCGGCGGCACCTGCGCCTCGAGTGCCGTCGCGGCCGTTGGTACGCCGTGGACCTCAACAGCAAGAACGGCACACGCCTCGGCTGGGAACGCATCAGCCAGATCCGCCTGCACGATGGCGATCTGCTGCGCGTCGGCCGGACGGAGATCCTCTTCCAGGCAGGCGAGTTCGTGCCGTCTGAGGCTCCAGCGCCGCGCCGCGACCGGCTGATCCGGCCAGCCGATCCGTTCGAGGCCCTCAGCGGCACCGTCAGCGGATTCGTCCTGGACGAACCCGATCCCACTGCCGAGCCGCCGCAGTCGCCATGGCTGGCGGATCGTGCCGCTGATCCAGCCAGCGCGCCCAGCTTCGCGGCTGAACTGGCTGAATCCGTCAGCGAGATGCGTCTGGCCTCTTCGCGCCGCGAAACCGACCGCTGGACGCCTTCCCGCTCCACGCGCACCTACAACATCATGCGGCCGACTCACAGGCCGACGGACCTATCCCTGCAGGTCCGCCCCGAGCTCGACATGGCCGTCGCCTGTCCCTCGCGCCTTGCGCGCCTGTCCGACCAGGCGCTGTTCCTGATCATCTTCGTCTGCGTCACAACGCTGCTGAGCGGCGGAATGCTGGTGGCGACATGGGCGATGGCGGGGAGGTAGCGACGGAGCGACGGAGTAGAAGCTAGCGACGAAGCGACGGAGAGACGGAGAGACGAAGTGGGGGGAAATAGCGGCGAAGCGACGAAGAGAGGGGGAAGACCGTTACGCACTAATCACTAATTACTAATCACTAATCACTAGCCCCCCTCACGCATCAATCACCAATCACCACTTATCTCCCTCCGTGGTTCAACTGACCGCCCACCAACCAAGCCGATCACTTCGCCGGTTCGATGATGGCTGTCATTGAGCCTTTGCATGTCGCGACGCGCCTGTCGGCGCCGTAGGCGTGGATCTGGTCGCGCTTCAGCTCAGCCAGTTCGCGGTGGGTGGTGCAGACGATGGCCCGGCCGAGTTCGTCCACCTGCTCAGCGATGCGCATCCCCTTTTCGATCGGATAGTTGAACAGCTCGTACATCATCTCGATGACGTAGGTGTAGGAATGATCGTCGTCATCGAGCAGAACCACGTGGTACGGCGGCAGAGGCTTGCTCCTGTGCTGGCGGCGCTGCGCGCGGCGGGGTTTGTCGGCGACAGATGAGGGCGCCCCGGGGGCGGGGGATTGGGGATCGGTTGGCTCAGACATGATGGGCTCCCGCTGAGCCATGTATCTTGCCATACGCGGCGATGGCAGTTCAAGATAAAAGTGGGGCTGCGACAGGGAGGGCGTTAGCGACGAAGCAACGAAGGGATATAGAGGGGCAGGCGAAATGTGGTGGCACTAGGCCATTCTGAGGGCGGTCGTGGCCGCTGCGCATCGGGGGGGATCGCCGGAGGAACGACGCTTCCCGCCTGTTTTACTGCTCCTGCAGTTGCTGCTCCGCCTGTGCCTTGAAGATGCCCAGGGCCGTGAGATACCGCGACGCCAGCGGCGGTTTCATCTGTTCAGCCTCGGTGATCAGGGCCAGTGCATCGCGATGGCGGCCGGCGCTGACGAGCCTGTCGGCTTCATCGCGGATGAGCGGGCCGACGAGCTCCTGCTTGCCGGTGTCGTTCTCCAGCAGGCTGGCGCCAAAACGGGCAGCTTCGCGATACTGGCGGGCGCTCAGACGGGCCTGCAGGAGCTGCCGCATGAGCGTCTCCGACTCCATGCCGCGTCCCTGGGTCGCCCAGAAATCCAGTGCCGCCTGGAACTCAGCCACCGCCCGCTCGGGCTGGCCGAGATTCATGTAGATCTCGCCCAGCTTCTGGCGGGCGTAGGCCAGATCGGTCTCACGTCCGCTGGCGATCAGCAGGTCGCGCAGGGCCTGCTGGGGGAAGACCTGCCGCTGCGGTTCGCGTGCGAACCGCCCGACGGCGTTGCGGAGCTGCGCGTCGTTCATCTGGGGGAACAGCGTCTGCAGGACGCGCCACACGGCTTCGCGAATGTCGCCGTTGGGTTCGGTTTCCGGCTCGAGGCGGGGATACAGGCTGATGGCGTGATCGGGCAGCGCCGTGTACGTCAGCGCGCGGGCGGCTTCGAGACGGATGGTGTCATCCGGATCGTTGACCAGCCGATCGAGGATCACGTCGGCGTAGGCGGAATCGCGCAGCTCGCCCATGCCGCGGAGGACCGTGCGTCGCACGACTGTGCTCTCATGCGCGCCCAGCAGTTGCAGCAGGGTCTGGCGGACATCCGGCTCGCGCATGGCGACCATGGCTTCGACGATGGCGCTGCGAAGCCTCGGCTGATCGGGCGGGGCGCTGCCGTTGTCGAGCATGTTGCGTAGCTGGATGGCGACAGCCTGTGCGGTGCGTGGCTGCTGGGAACGCAGCGGTTCGCCGAAGTCCGCCAGCGCGCCGGCGGCGGCTTCGACGACCTCGGGGAATGGATCGCTCAGGAGCGTGCGCAGGTCGGAGATGGCCCGGAGATCGCCGATTTTCGCAAGTGTCTGGGCGATCTGGGCGCGGACGGCGGGGCTGGGCTCCTGCCGGAGTTGGACGAGCAGCGGCTGAAGGGCCTGCGGGTCGACGGTGGCCCACAGCGTACGGGCGACCTCGGCGCGGACGCGCGGATCGCTGTCGCCGATCATCGACCGCAACTGCTGCCGCACAGCCGGCGAGACGGCGCGGTTGTTGAAGACGTCGTCATACACCCACCGGGCGGCGACGGCTCGCAGATCGGGGCTGTTGGATTGGAGGAACCGCAACGCGAGGGCGGCACGGGCCTCATCCTGGGTTGTGCGGTACTGCTCCGCGAAGATGGCGACGGCATCGTCGGTCAACTGGTCGTGGCGGCGCTGCAGGCGGTCCATGCGTTGGGCGCGGCTGGTCAGCAGCATCTGCCGCCACTGGTCGTCGCTCATGAGCGATGCCTGCGACCACCACTGCCGCCACAGCGCGGCGTTGCGGCCGAAGGCCTGCTCGCCGGTGAGGGTAACGAGGGCGTCGGCTGCGGCATTGCGGATGGCAGTCGGCTCATCCGGATCGGCCACGATGCGCACGAGGCCGCTGGCGGCGCGCTTGTCGACCAGCGATCCCAAGCCGCGGATGGCGCCGATGCGGGTCATCTCCGCGGGGGCGCCCTGGGCCAGTTCAAGCAGACGGTTGAGGACGTCGGCATTGCCGTGGAACAGGCCGAGGGCCTGGCCGGCGGCGTCGGACAGGGGGCGGGACTTGCCGAACAGGGCGAACAGCGGCACGACGAAGCGATCGTCGAGCTGGCTGAGGTGCGGGACGGCGCGAGCGGCGGCAAGCTGCGCGCCGGGATTGCCGGCTGAGATCATCGCCTCCAGGAGGATGTCCTTGGCAGCGGGCGTACCGCGGGAGGCGAGGCGTCGTGCGGCTTCATCGCGGTGGTCCTGTTTGAGCGACTCGTCGTAGATCTGATCGCGAAGGCGCTGCAGATCTTCTTCGACGGTTTCCGGGGGGGCCGGGGCCGTTGCGGTGGCGGTGGCAGCGACGGGGGCGGTCGGCGGCGTCGGCTGGGTCTGGGCGTGGACAGGCACCGAGCAGGCAGCGACCGCTGCCGTCAGCACCCAGAGTCTGCTCCGCGCCAATGCGATCACTGTGCGTCCAGCCTTGCTGAAGGTTGTGCGTAAATCGTCCGAGCCGCGGCGGGGCAGGCGTAAACACCGGCCGGGAGGCGCCTCCCCGCCCGCTGCATGGAATATCGTCCGGGGGCGGCCGGTGGGTGAGCCATCGGCCGTGATGCCGGTCAGATGCACCGCCGAAACCGTTAATTTACTGGATTTTATCGCCCGTTCAATCGCCGGCCATCGGGCTGGTGAACCAGGGCGTTGGGAGACGATGTCAACGGCGGATTATTGAAGATTTGTGCTTGCGAAACAGGGCGGAACAAAGCTACATTTGGCGACAATCCGCGCGTGCATCGGCGGACGCGCAGTCTCCGTACACCCGAATGGAATCGGTCGGCGCATATGAACGACTGGTATGATGCCGAGCGGCGCGTCGAAAAGGCGCGTGAGCTGTTTGAGCAGCGGAAGTGGTCCGAGGCGCTGGAGGAACTGCGCGCGGCCATCTCGCTGAATCCCTACAACAGCGGCTGGTTCTTTAATGTCGGTCTGACGCTGGACGAGATGGGGCGGTATGAGGAGGCGATCGACGCCTACCGCCAGGCTGCGGACATCGATCCGCAGGATCTGCAATCCCTGAATCATTTGGGGCTGGATCTGTACCGCGTCGGCCGGCTGGACGAGGCGCTGCAGGTCTTCGAGCAGATCGAGCAGATCGATCCCGCCTTCGAGGCATCGTACTGCCACCGGATCATCATCTACTGCGAGCTGGGGGATCACGACAAAGCCGAGGAGATGTTCTATCAGGCTCGGCTTTACAAGGACGAGTGCCCGCACTGCTACTACAACATCGGCCGGTCGTTGGCGGAGCGCGGCCTGTTCGACAAGGCCATCGCCTGCTGGCAGAAGACGCTCGACCTGGACGACGATCATCCCGAGGTCCATGTTCGCATCGCTGAGGCGCTTCGCGCCAAGGGTGAGCTTGAGCAGGCGCGTCGCCACTATCTGACGAGCCTGCGGCAGGAGCCGGGCAATATTCAGACACTGCTCGATCTCGGCCGCCTGCTGATGGAGATGGGCCGGATCGACGAAGCCGGGGAAAAGTTCCGCCGGGCGATCGAGCTCTCGCCGGAAAACCCCGCCACACACTTCCATCACGGCCAGTGGCAGCTTCATTGCGGCCATGAGAACGAAGCCATCCAGTCGATGCTGCGGACGCTGCAGCTCGATCCCACGTACAGCGGCGCGCATGTCGTGCTGGCGGGCATCTACCTGAAGCGCAGCGACCCGCACCAGGCGCGGCGGCATCTCCGCAGCGAGATCCTGCTGCATCCGGAAGATCCGGCCGTGCTGCTGGAGCTGGCCAATCTGCTGATGGATACGGGAGACCCGCGGGCGGCTGTGGCATGCCTCAAGCGGCTGGTGCAGATTCAGCCGGAGAATCTGGCGGCTTGGCAGAACCTCGCCGTGGCGCACTTCATGCGCCAGCACATGGTCGAGGGGATCGAAGCCTGCCACAGGGCCCTGGAAATCGAGCCCCGCCACCTGCCGACGCTGTTTAACCTGGCGCTGGCTTGCGAGCAGCGGGGGGATTATCTCCAGGCGCTGCAATGGACCCGCCGGGGCTTGCAGATCGACCCCACGGACGTGTCGCTGCAGAAGCTGGAGTTCCGCATCAGGGCCCTGCAACTGCGCGACCGCATCGTCGACGCCGTGCGGACTTTCCTGCACCTCCGCCTGCCGACGCGGCGGTGAGCTGCGTAACGGGGGATGGAACCACAGAGACACGGAGGGAGATGCGTGGTGATTGGTGATGGATGCGTGAGGGGGCTAGTGATTAGTGATTAGTGCGTAACCGGCTTCCCCACCCCTTCGTCACTTCGTCGCTCTCCTCCAACTTCGTCTGTGGTCTTTTGATCCCTACGTCTGCCCCTTTGCCAAACCGCCTCGTCTGACCGATCATTCACCCTTCGTGGATCTGTCCGGACTCATCAGCTTGTTTCTCATGCTGATCGCCGTCGGTGTGCTGACGGTGATCGCGCTGGTGTTTGTCATGGCGCGGGGCTTGGTGCGGCCGCCGCGAATGACTGACGGCAAGGCGATCTATGTTCTGAAGCGGCTATCGCCCGGCGACCTGGCGATGCCCTTTGAGGATGTGGTATTTCGCGTGCGTGATGCTGGCGGGGGGCAGATCAACATCGCCGGTTGGTGGATGCCGCATCCTGCCGGTTCGCGGCGGACGTGCATCCTTGTGCACGGCTACGCTGATGCGAAGGTGGGCGCGATTGCCTGGGCGCCGACATGGCGCGATCTGGGGTTCAATGTCCTCGCGATCGACCTGCGGGCGCATGGCGACAGCGGCGGGAAATACACGACGGCTGGGCATCTCGAGCGGGAGGACCTGTCGCAGGTGATCGACCAGCTTCGGGCGGCTCGGCCGGATCGGACGGAGCAGATCGTGCTGTTTGGGATCAGCCTGGGGGCGGCGGTCGTCGCGGCTGTCGGGGCCATGCGCGAGGATTTGTCGGCTGTGGTGATGGAGTCGCCCTATGGGCACTTCGTGCGGGCGGCGACGCGGCATGGGTGGGTGATGGGCATGCCGCTGGTATGGCTTCAGCCAATGGTCGTCCGGCTGGCGGGATGGATGACGGGGGCGAACTATGACGAGGTCGCGCCGGTCAATCTGATCGGCCAGATCCGCTGCCCGCTGATGCTGATCCACTCGGGCGACGACCCGCTGATCGATCCAGCCGATGCGGAGGCATTGCGCGAGGCAATGGCCAGGCGCGATCCCTCGCGCGGGCCGAGCGTGTATTGGGAGATCCCCGGGGCCTATCACGTGATGGGCCTGGCGGTCGATCCCCGCGCCTATCACCAGCGGCTGGCGGGGTTTATGGATGAGGTGGACGCATTCGGCGACCGGGGGGAGGCGACCGCGTCGGCCGGGATTTCCGAGGGGATGCCTCAGTAGCGACGGGCCGATCGCTGAGCGTGCTCAACCATAATGCAGTGGTCCTGGACGAACGGGATACCAGCCTCGGCTGCCAGGCGGCGGGCGGCGTCATTGACGATGCCGGCTTGCAGCCAAATGCCCTGGGCGCCGGCGGCGATCGCCTCCCGGGCGACTTCCTCGCAGTATTCTGACCGTCGGAATACATTGACGATGTCAAACGCGTCGGCAATCTCCTCCAGCGAGGCGGCGCACTGCCGGCCCAGCACAGTTCGGTAATTCGGGTTGACCGGCAGGATTTCGTAACCGTGCTCCTGCAGATAGCGAGCGACCCGGAAGCTCGGCCGCGACGTATCAGCGCTTAGGCCGACGACGGCGATCCGCTTGGCCTTGAGCATCCGTTCGATGGCAGCCGATTCGTCGGCTGAGGGCTGGGTGGATAGAGGGCAGGCATCGTTGGACATGCGGTCTCCTGGGCAACGGTTGGCCGGACGGTTTTTCCGTCACGGGCGTCGATGCTAAGATTGTAGGCTTAACCGAACCGAACTGGTGTGGAGGAAATCCCCAAGCTCCAATGGCCAAACGCGATTACTACGAGATTCTTGGTGTTCCACGAAATGCGACGCAGGAGGAGATCCGCCGTGCGCATCGCCGGCTGGTGCGGCAGTACCATCCCGACGTCAACAAGAACAACAAGCAGGCTGAGGAGAAGTTCAAGGAAGTCCAGGAAGCCTACGACGTCCTTTCGGACAAGCAGAAGCGGCAGAACTATGACCAGTTCGGCCATGCCGGCGTCGGCGCCGGTGCCGGGCCGGGGGCGGGGGTCGATCCGTTTGAGGCGTTCCGCCGGGCGGCGGGCAGCCGCGCTCGGCGCGGGCCGGGCGGGCGGACACGCGTGACGGTCGATGACTTCGGTTTCGGCGGGGGCGGAGTCGGCGGTTTCGAGGAGATCTTCGAGCAGATTTTCGGCCGTGGCGGCCAGCCGGGTGGGGCAGGGTTCGGCGGCGGATTCCGCCCGCAACCCGAGGCTCAGCCGTCGTCACCGCCGCCCAACGATGTCGAGTACCCAGCCACGATCACGTTCCTGCAGGCAGCCCGTGGCACGACGCTGCCAATCCAGATCAACCGCGACGGCCGGGTCGAGACGATCGAAGTGAAGATCCCCGCAGGCGTCAAGGACGGCAGCCGGGTGCGCATCCGCGGCCGCGGGCAGGAGGTCAATGGCCGGGCGGGCGATCTGTACATCGTGACGCGCGTCCAGCCCCACCCGTACTTCCGCCGGGAAGACCTCGATATCTACCTCGATGTGCCGATCTCGATCTATGAGGCCATGCTCGGCACGCGCGTCGAAGTGCCGACGCTCGACGGGCCGGTGGAGATCACCCTCCCGCCGGGCACAAGCAGCCATACCAAGCTGCGCATCAAGGAGCGCGGCATCCACCGCGGCGACAAGAAGGGGGATCAGTACTGCGTGATCAAGATCGTCGTCCCCAAGGAAATCGATTCCCGTGATCGCGAGCTGATCGAGGAGATGCGAAGGAAGTATCCGCTCGATCCCCGCAAGGATGTGAAGTGGTGAACCAGCGCCGACAAGGCGGAGCGGGGCGGATCTACTGGGCGATGCTCGCCTATGTGGGCGGGTTTGCCATCCTGATTGGCTTGCTGTTGCGTTATTTCATCCTGCCGGGGCTGGCGGTGATGAACGATCCGTCGACCAGTGACGAACAGCGCCAGCGGCTGGCGGCGATGGCGGCGCTGCTGATGGCGCTGGTGCTGGCGCTGCTGCTGATCGGGCTGCTGGTCGTGTTCCGCATGCGGCGGTTGTTCAATGAGCAGGGGGGCGGCCGCCAGCGGACGGCCTACGTCGACGCCTGGGCTGAATCCGCCAAGCGCGTCTCCGTCGAGCCCGATGACGACGAGCCGTAAGCTTCCCCTTCCCCACCAGAAAGACGCGCAGAAGATGCTTGCGCCAACCGGCGGAATCTGCGCGAAACGCGCGTGCAAAATACTGCGCCTCATTTCAGCAGGAAACCAACATTCTTGTGCGTGCTGTTTTGTAAATGATTGATATTTATGGGGTTGTGGTGCGTTGGCTGCGATCTGTCCACAACTTCTGCACGTCCATACAGCAGTCTGGCACGGCTGTTGAATAGGGGCGCGGCATGAAGCACCCGCGTGTGGAGCCGACATTGCAGCCGTCACTGGGACAGCGCATCGTCGAGGCCGCGCGCCTCGCCGTGACGCTGCATCTGCAGGCCCAACACGCGGATCGCCCCGCGGCGAACATGATCGTCGGAAGAGCGACGGCACTGAACGACCGGTGGAACCGGTTCAGCGCGGATCACGGATGATCCCTCGCCGTCAGCGGATGAACGAGCCCCGGTCTTCGGACCGGGGCCGTCGTCGCCTTCAGGTACGGCAACTGGCGGTTTCTGTCCCATGCTCTACGGTCTGTACCTTTCCGCGTCCGGTGTGATGGCCAATGCCCATCGGCAGGACGTCATCGCCAACAACCTCGCCAACAGCGAGACGGTCGGCTTCAAGCGCGACCTGCCGCTCTTCCAGCAGCGGCTGACCGAAGCCGAGCAGCGTCGGGCGCTTCGCAATCGCACCAATCTCGATCTGGAAGCCCTCGGCGGTGGATTGCTGGTGGCTCCGACCTCGATTGACCATCAGAACGGCGATCTCGAGCCCACCGGGCGGAGCCTGGATGTGGCTATCGAGGGACGCGGGTTCCTGGGTGTGCGCGATGGCAACCGCACGCTGTTAACGCGCGACGGTCGGCTGATGGTCAGCTCAGCCGGTGATCTGATCACTGCCGGCGCCAACCCGCGGCGCGTGCTCGACCAGCGGGGGAACCCGATCCGCGTCGATCCCCGCCTGGATGTGCGCATCGACGAGACCGGCCGGGTCCATCAAAACGAAGCCGTTGTCGCGGAGCTTGGGCTGTTCGATGTGCCCAATGAGCAGGATCTCGTGAAGCTGGGCGAATCGATGTTCCTGCCGCCGCAGGGCGTGGCTTTGCGCCGCGGCGAAGGCCTCATTCGAGGCGGATTCCTCGAACGGGCCAATGTCGAGCCGGCGACGGAGCTGACGCTGCTGCTGGAAACCCAGCGCATGCTCGAAGCCAACGCCAACATGATCCGCTACCAGGATCAGATGCTCTCCCGGCTGGTCAATGAGGTGGGCAAGATCGGCTAGCAGTTGAGGTATTAAGTGATTGAGCGAGCGGGAGATTGAGTGCCTGGAGGCGCGCATCATCGGTCGCCAGCTACTGTGAACCGCCACGTTCGCCGGTGCCAATTCCGCCTCTCACACCACGGCATCCCGGAGAAGCACCAGCCGAGACCCAAATCACTCAATTCCCCGCTCACTCAATTCCTCAATGACACAAATGGATCCCTCAGCACCTTTGTTGAATCCGGACAGCCGTTCCGTCCGATAACCGTAATATGGCCATTACCGCACTTCACTCCGCGGCGACTGGACTTCGCGCACTGTCGACACGCATTGACGTGGTTGCCAACAACCTCGCCAACGCCGAGACCACCGCGTTCAAGCGGTCGCGCGTCAACTTTGAAGACCTGATGTACACGATGCAGAAGCAGCCGGGCACGACGACGGCTGCGGGCGATATGTCGCCTGCCGGCATCTTCATCGGCCATGGCGTGCGCATCAGCAACACGCAGCTCGATCTCGAGCAGGGGCCGATGGAAAGCACCGGTCGTCAGCTCGACGTCGCCATCAGCGGCAATGGCTTTTTCCGCGTCAAGATCATGGACACGATCGGCGACGGCACAGCCTACACCCGCAACGGCAACTTCTTTGTGAATAGCGTGGGTGAGCTGGTGCTGGGTCTGGGCGACGGCTACAAGCTGATCCCGCCGATTACCGTTCCCGTCGGCACGACGGATATCTCGATCAGCCAGGAAGGCATCGTCGAGGTCACACGATCCGGCGAGAACCAGAAGATCGTCGTTGGCCAGCTCAAGCTGATCCAGTTCATCAACCCGCAGGGTCTTCGCCAGCTCGGCCAGTCCCTGTACACCGAAACCGATGCCAGCGGCGAGCCGATCGAAACGAACCCCGGCGAGGACGGCGCCGGCCAGATCCTCCAGGGGTTCCTCGAATCCAGCAACGTCGATCCGGTCAAGGAACTGGTCACGCTGATCAAGACGCAGCGCGCCTTCGAGCTGAACTCGCAGTCGATCCAGACAGCCGACCAGGCGCTGCAGACCATCGGCAATCTCCGCCGCTTCTAGTAGTTCAAAGCAGTAACTCGTGACAGGAGGTCACGCATGTACGACGGCCGCCCGCTGGGAACACGCAACAGGATTCGCCTGCTGATCGGAATCATGTTTGTCGTCTGGGCGACGCAGACCCTTCTGCAGCAGTGGGGCTGGGGACAGCAGACCCCGCCGCCCGTGCGGTTTGTGCCGCATGAAGGCAACGTCGGAGGCGGAACGCTCGAACTTCGCAGCGAAGCCACCGTTATCGGCTCGGAGGTCACCGTGCGGCAGATCTGCCGCTGGTCCGACGCTGATGCCGAGGCCTTCGCGCCGATCGCCAACCTCGTACTCATGCGGCTGTCGCCGGAGGCGCCGTATCGCACGATCAGCCTGGATGAAATCCGCAGCACGCTGCACGATGCCGGCGTCAATCTCGGCCGCATCCGCTTTGTCGGGGCGATGACATGCACGGTTTCGCGGCGGGATGTCCATTTCGACGAGGGCGAAGCCCTCCAGCGGTGGATCGCCGCTCGCGAAGTCGCCACGACGCCTTCGGAGGATGCCGTTGCCGCGGCGGAGCCGGCGCCCGAAGCGCCGCAGGCAGCTCGTCCCGTGACGCGCGCCCGCCAGGCCAGCCATCCAGTCGTCGCCGAGGCGCCAGCCGTCTCGCCGCAGTACGCCGTGCCGGCTGAGCGGCCGGTCTTCCGCCGTCTGCGCGATGTGCTGATCGAAGCTCTGGCCCAGGAAACCGGCGTGGCTGCCGATCAGCTCGTCGTCGACTTCAGCCCTCGCGACGACCATCTGCTGAACCTCATCGAGCCGCATTTCCGCTTTCATGCCACGCTGACCCGCGGCCAGTCGCTGGGACGCGTGTCGTGGGATGTCATCATCGACGCCAACGGCGAGACCCAGCGTGCCCGCATCACCGGCACCGCCCGCGCCTGGCAGCAGCAGCTTGTCGTCACCAAGCCGATCGCCTTCAAGCAGATCATCCGCGAAGAGGACGTGATCGATCGCCGTACGCTCGTCGATCACATCGGCGATTCGCCGCTCCTGCGGCCGGAGCAGGCGATCGGCCAGATGGCAGCCATGGACCTCAAGCCCGGCACGGTGCTGACCTCGCGCATGGTCGATGCCGTCCCGCTTGTTCGGCCGGGGCAACTGGTGACCGTCTCGTTGCAGAGCGGATCGGTCGAGATTCGCACGGTCGCCCGGGCGATGCAGTCGGGCACGTATGGCCAGACGGTTCGCGTCCGCAATGAGGCGACGCGCGACGTCTTCGACGTGACGATGGTCGGCCCGCAGCAGGCCATCATGGGCCCGGCTGACGGCTCGGATCCGCAACTGGCGTCCATGCGCGACTAACGAGGGACATCTGTCATGAAACGACTGTCAATCGCAATTGTGTGTCTCGTGGTCGCGGCCCATGCCGCCGTGGCGCAGACCGGGCCAAGCCCGGCTTCGCCACTGCAGAATGATCCGCGCCTGCCGCCGACCCAGCCGACCAACGCAGCCGCCGAAGCGGCGGGGGCGCGCCTCTCGCAGACCCGCGGCTCGCTGCTGCAGGCCACGCTCATGCAGCAGCCCGACCCGTCGCAGGCCCGCCTCGATCAGGTCAGCTTCTTTGCCGTTCCGCCCCCCAAGCCGAAGGTCATCCGCAAGCATGACCTGGTCACCATCATCGTGCGCGAAGAAAGCCAGTCGCGCCACGAAGGCTCGACCGAGCTGTCCAAGGAGTACGAAGCCCAGGCCCGGATCGACGAGTGGATCCGCCTGAACATCAAGAACCTCCAGATGACCGGCGACGGCATCGGCGCCAGCCCGCCGGCGATTCGCCTGAGCTCCGAGCGTGAGTTCACCGGGGAAGGCACTGCCGAGCGCAGCGACTCGATCACCGCCCGCCTCCAGGCCGAGGTCATCGACGTCAAGCCCAACGGCACCCTCGTCCTGCAGGCGCGCAAGACGATCACGACGGACGACGACCAGATCCGCTTCATCCTCAGCGGCATCTGCCGCGTCGAGGACGTAACGGCGGACAACACGGTCCTCAGCACCCAGATCTACGACCTGGAGCTGCAGAAAACTTCCCGCGGCGGTGTCACACAAAGCACCCGACGCGGCTGGGTGCCGAAATTATTGGACTTTGTAAACCTGTTCTGACGATTTCGTTATTGGACGTTATTGGTCATCTGTCACTTGTTACTCGCCGGGCCTCTCCTCTCGGAAGCCGGCTGCAAGCGACAAGCCACAAGCAGGTAACAGGCAACCAATCCACGATGATTCGTATCCTGACCATCCTCCTGACCCTCGCTCTGACGGCCTCCACGGCGTCGGCTGTGAAGATCGCGGATATCACCCGCATCAGCGGTCAGCGGACGAACATCCTCACCGGGCTGGGGCTGGTCTACGGCCTGCCGGGCACGGGCGATGGGGGACGCTTCCAGCCGGCGATTCGGCCGCTGGCGGCTATGCTCGAGAAGTTCTCCAACGCCGCCACGGCAGCCGAACTCCAGAGCGCCCAGAACGTCGCCCTGGTCAGCATCACCGCGACCATCCCGCCCAACGGCGCCCTCAACGGCGATCGCATTGACGTCTACGTCACCAGCCTCGGCGCAGCCACGAGCCTGCGCGGCGGGCGGCTGTTCGTCACACCCCTGCAGGGCCCGCTGGCCGGCAGCGGCATCTTCGCCCTGGCGGAAGGGCCGGTCGTCATCGAGGATCCGTCCACGCCGACCGTCGGTGTCGTGAAGGGCGGAGCCGTCATGGAAACCGACCTGCCGGCTCACTACATCGAGAACAACCAGTTCCAGCTCATCCTGGAAGCCCCGGCTGCAAGCTGGACCACCGCCAGCACCATCGCCAAGATCATCAATGACGCGGAAAACACCTCCGGCGAGATCCTCGCCGTGGCGCGAAGCGCCACCGTCATCGAGGTCACGATTCCGCCGGGCGAACGCGAGCGGCCTGACAGCTTCATCAGCCGCGTGCAGCGCCTGCCCGTGCCGATGCTGCCCACCGAAGCCCGCGTCGTCATCAACGAACGCACAGGAACACTCATCATCACCGGCGACGTCGACATCTCGCCGGTCGTGATCAGCCACAAGGGCCTGACGATCCAGACCGTCACGCCGCCGCCCGTGCCCACGCCGCGCACGCCTGTTGTCCGCGAGTCGGGCGTCGTCGCCATCGACACCAGCGGGCAGGGCGGGGCGAAGCTGCAGGATCTGGTTGCGGCACTCGATCAGCTTAAGGTGCCCGCGGAAGACCGTATCACCATCGTCAAGGAGCTTTACAAGACCGGCAAGCTTCATGCGAAGCTGATCATCGAGTAGCGATACTCCCCCGGGCAGGAGGCCTGGGGTCGGCTTGGTGCGTCGGAGACGCCACAATGATTCGTCCAGCCGAAAATCATCCCGCCCGCCTCAACAGCGCGACGCTGGGCGCCGATCGAAACCGCTTTGCCCATGGCGGGCTCGGTTTCGCGGCGATCAATGCGATGTTCGCGCCCGCGCGGTCGCCGCGCGACGGCATCGAGGCGCTCAATGTCGCTCCGGTCCCCAGTGACCGGATGTTGGCCGAGCTCAACACGCTGCACGTCTCGCCGCGACTCGCCGCGGCGCTGGCCAGCCTCAATGCGGCTGACGACGCCCACCAGTCACAACAGCAATCCAATGCCGAAGACGCCCATCGCGCCGAACTGACGCGCAACGCCCAGAAGCTGATCTCCCAGACCTTCTTCGGGCCGATGCTGCGGCAGATGCGCAACAGCCCGTTCAAGAGCGAGCTGTTCTCTGGCGGCCGCGGGGGCGAGGTTTTCAACACACTGTTTGATCAGCAGATCGCCGACCGCATGGCGTCCGGGACCAACAACCGCCTGGTTGCGGCGGTCGTGCGGCGCCTTGAGAAGATCGGCAAGCCGCCGGTTGCGTCGAATCCCTTTGAGAATGTGAGGATCCATGTCGCGCCAGGTTTTGGAAGTTGAGCATCTGCTGCGGCAGCTTGTCGCCGAGCATCAGAAGCTCCTGCGGCATGTCGAGGCCCATGATCAGGCGATGCGCCGCTTCGACCTGCAGGCGATGGACGCGGCCGCCAAGCTGCAGGACACGACGCGTCTTCGCATCGCGTCCATGGAGACGCGGCGGCGCGGCGCGATCCAGCAGATCGCGCGTGCCCATCGGCTGAGCGAACAACTGACGATCCAGAAGCTCGCCGAGCTGTATCCCGATCGCGCTGCCTCGCTGCTGGCGCTGCGGGATGAGCTGAAGGACGTGGCCTCGCAGGTCGCGGCGAAGACGTATGTCGCGTCGCGCCTGGCCGGCAGCGTGCTGGGGCATCTGAACACCGCCATCCGCTTCCTGGCTGGTGCGGTCGAGCGGACGGGCCTGTACACGAAAACCGGAGCGCCACAGGTGTCCAGCCGGATCGGCATCATGAACGCCGTCGGCTGATCACGAACGTCGTCGGAATCGACTTACGACAAGGTAGTAAACACCGATGTCACTGCTTGGAGCCCTCAACGCCGGCAAATCTGCACTCGCGACCCACCAGGCCGCGCTGCAGGTTACCGGCAACAACATCGCCAACGCGGGCAATCCCGACTATACCCGTCAGGTTGCGCGCGTGGCGACCAACCAGGACCAGGAAGTCCGGCCGGGCATCTTTCTGGGCACGGGCATCAATCTCAGCAGCGTCCAGCGGCAGATCGACGAGGCCCTCGAGGGCCGCCTGCGCGGCAGCATCTCCGACAGCATCGGCACCGATACCCTGCAGCAGTGGCTGAGCCGAATCGAATCGGTCTTCAACGAGCTGACGGACCAGGACCTGTCAACGCAGCTCAGCAACTTCTTCAATGCATGGTCGAACCTCGCGAACAAGCCGCAGGATCCAGGTCTGCGCCAGGTGGTCGTGCAGACCGGCCAGGCCGTCGCGAACTGGATCCAGTCGATTCGGAACGACATTTCGAATCTGCAGGTCGACGCGGACAAGCGGCTGGAAGCGCGTGTGGTCGATGCCGATCGCATCGCCCAGCAGATTGCGGATCTGAACGGGCGCATCGTTGTCGCCGAGGGCGGCGGCGAGGGGCAAGCCAACGGTCTGCGCGATCAACGCGACCAACTGCTCAAGGAGCTGTCGCAACTGCTGGACATCAAGACGGTCGAGCAGTCCTCCGGCGTGGTGGACGTGTATGTCGGCTCGGAGCCGCTGGTGATCAACACGACCAACCGCGGCGTTGACCTTCGCAAGGAGACCGTCGACGGCAATCTGCAAACGACGGTCATCTTCAAAGCCGACAAGGGCACCATCAAGCTCCGCAGCGGCGAGCTTGGAGCCCTCAGCGCCGTCCGCTCGGAGCATCTGGAGAAGGTGCTCGGCCAGCTCGACAGCCTGGCGGGCAACCTGATTTTCGAGCTGAACAAGATTCACGCCAGCGGCCAGGGCACGGCTGGGTTTTCCAGCGTGACGGGCACGGCGGTGGTGGCGGACCCGGCGGCGGCGCTCAGCGACCCCGCCTCAGGCCTGGCCTTCAAGCCGGTCAACGGCAGCTTCGTCGTGCATGTCACGAACAAGACCACCGGCCTGACCACGAGCACGCTGATCCAGGTGGACCTGGACGGCGCCGGCGGCGATACGACGCTCGCTTCGCTGGTGGCGGATATCGACGCGATCGGCGAGATCTCAGCGGACATCACAGCCGGCCGGCTGCGCATCCAGGCTGACAGCTCAAACGTCGAGATCAGCTTCAGCCAGGACACCAGCGGCGTGCTGGCGGCCCTGGGGATCAACACGTTCTTCACCGGCAGCAACGCCCGCGACATCGCGGTCAACAGCGTCATCGCCCAGAACCCCAACATGCTCGCGGCTTCGGGCAACGGCGACAGCGGCGACAACCAGACGGCATTGAAGATCGCCGCGCTGGAAACCACGCCGCTGACGGTGTTCAACGGCATCAGCCTGCAGGAAACCTACCAGCAGATGGTCAATCAGGTGGCTGTCAACGCGGCTGCCGCCCGCAACGACGCCGAAGCCGCCGCGGCTGTCCGCCTGACATTCGAAGCCCAGCGCGAAAGCCTCAGCGGCGTCAGCCTGGATGAAGAAGCGATTAACTTGATCCGCCAGCAGCGAGCCTTCCAGGGCGCCGCGCGGCTGATCACGGTTGTGGATGAGTTGATGCAGACGATTTTGGGGCTCGTGTGAAGGATCACCGCGGAGACGCGGAGACGCAGAGAGGTGAAAGAGATGCCCCTAAGCGTGGTGATTGATGCGTGATGCGTGAGTGAATCTGTCACGCACCAATCACCACTCGTCACTCAGCGTTCTCAGCGTCTCTGCGGTGAATAGCGAACCATGGCGATTAGCTCAATCCAATTCGCACGCGTCAGCAACCTGCTGCGGAGCAGCCTGGCGAACTCGAGCATTGCTTCAGCCCAGAAGAAGCTGATGCAGGTCGGGACCGAGCTGTCGACGGGGCGCCGGCTGAACGTGCCCAGCGATGATGCCGGTGACTCGGCTGTGGCGCAGCAATTGCGCAAGACGCTCGAGCGGCGCATGGCGTACCTCAACAACCTCTCGCAGGCGACCATTCACCTGGGTGAGGTGGAATCGACGCTCGGCGAGATCACCAATCTCGTCCGTGAGGCGCAGCAGATTGCCGTGGCCAACGTCGGCTCGGATGTGCCGCCGGATTCGCGCCTGGGCGCTGCAGAGATCGTCAAGAGCATCTACAGCCAGCTTCTGACGCTGGCTAACAAGCAGGTGCAGGGGACATACCTGTTCGCCGGCACCAAGCAGGACAAGCCGCCGTTTGTCGAAGAAGGTGGCGGGATCAAGTTCCAGGGTTCGACGACGACGCTCTCGAACGAGTTTGACGAGAACACGATTCTCGGCTTCATGATCGACGGCAATCGCGTGTTCGGGGCGCTGTCGACGCGCGTCGAAGGCAGCCGCGATCTGTCGCCCTCGATCAGCGCGGCGACGCGGCTCGGCGATCTGCGCGGCGCCAATGGCACGGGCATCGGTCGCGGCGCGATCCGCATCGGCAATGGCACCGACAGCGCCGTCGTCGACCTGTCGAGTGCCGACACGATCGGCGATGTGATCAATGCGATCAACAACGCCGGTGTCGGGACGGTGACGGCTTCGATTGCGCCGGACGGTGTGAGCATCCAGATCAGCGGCGGTGCCGGCGAGGACATCACTGTCACGGAAGTCGGCGGCGGCACGATGGCGGCTGACCTGGGCATCCTTCAGCCGACGGGCGCGGGCGCCGGTGTCGCCGTCGATGGCCGGAACCTCCAGGCGAAGGTCACGCTCCTGACGCCCCTGGCCAATCTCGCCGGCGGCGCGGGCATCGACATCACCAGCGGCTTGACGATCTCCAACGGCACCGAATCGGTCACGGTGGACCTGAGCGGAGCCGTCACGGTCGAAGACCTGCTCAACCGGATCAACGGCGCCGGTGTGCATGTGAAGGCGGAGATCAACGCGACGCAGACCGGGATCAACATTATCAATCCGACGTCGGGCGCCGAGCTGCGCATCGGCGAGAACGGCGGCACGACGGCTGCCGATCTGGGCGTGCGAAGCTTCGAGCCGTCGTCGAACCTGATCGATCTCAACCTCGGCAAGGGCGTCCGCACAGCCGACGGGTCGGATCTGCGGATCACGCTGTCGGACGGCAGCAGCTTCGAGGTGGATCTGTCCAGCGCAAGGACCGTCCAGGATGTCATCGAGGCGATCAACATCGCCTCCGGCGGCACGGCTGCGGCTGGTGTGGGCATCACCGCCAGCTTCGCGACGACGGGCAACGGCATCGTCCTGACGGACACCGCCGGCGGCGCCGGCACGCTGACGATTACGCAGCTCAACTTCTCCCGTGCAGCCGAGGATCTTGGCTTGAACGTGCCGGCTGTCGGCAATGTCATCGCCGGCAAGGATGTGCATCCGGTGAAGGCGTCGGGGCTGTTCACCAACCTCGCCAAGCTGCGCGATGCGCTGCAGCAGGGCGATCAGCGGGCGATCACCGAGGCGTCCGAGGGCCTGGAAGCCGATCTGCAGCGGATCATCAACCTCCGCGGCGAGACCGGCGCGCGGGTACAGGAGCTGGAGGCTCGGCAGACGCGCCTCGAAGATCAGCGGCTGGCGACGCAAGGGATGCTCAGCCTGCTGGAAGACACGGATTTCACAGAAGCGATCGCGCGGTTCCAGACGCTGCAACTGGCACTGCAGGCGACGCTGCAGAGCAGCGGCCAGATGTTGAACCTCTCGCTGATGGATTTTCTGCGATGAGTTCTGGCACGCGGCTTGCTGATGTTGGATGAGACGTGAATTGTCACCGAATAAGAAGGATTCGATCGGTCACAGCGCAGCAAAAGCTGCCGAAGCAGGCAGAAATCGCGCGTCGGGCGGAGTGCCGGGCGGCGAGAGACAAGTGGGTGTGACAGCGGCGCAGCTTGTACGGCGGCGGGTGTCGCCAAAGCGCAGCTTGTTGTGAATCGCGCGGCGGATGCCGCGTCAGACCGGTGCCGGCGAGTGCCGGACCGGAGAAATGGAGTTCGCATGGAGATCAACACGACGCGATTCGGACGGATTACTGTCGATGATTCGCGGATCCTGACGTTCAACCGTGGGCTGCTGGGATTCCCCAGTTACAGCCGCTACGCGTTGATCCAGACCAACGACGAGAACTACTTCTTCTGGCTTCAGTGCGTGGATGAGCCGGAGCTGGCGTTCGTCGTGACCGATCCAACGATCTTCTTCAAGGATTACCAGGTCCCGATGAAGGAAGAGCTCCAGCAGGAGCTGTCGATGTCGGACGCCTCGCAAAGCCAGGTCTTCGTCATCTGCAACAAGGTTGGCGACTGGCTGACCGGAAACCTCCTGGGCCCGATCGTGGTGAACGTTGCCAATTGCCAGGCGGCACAGGTGGTTCTGACCGAGAAGAAGTGGACGACCCGGCAGCCGCTGCTGCGGCTGCAGGTGGAGGCTCCGCTGGCCAAGAGCGCCTGAGGCGCCGCGGGGGATCGATTCCCCCGGGTGTCTGAAGGTTGCAAATGGTCAGCCGACGGCCGCCGAACGGATTCGGCCGCCGTCCTCCCCGGAAGTTCCCCGGTTGTCCGGCCCATGGACGGGCCGCTGCCGGGGGGGAACGGGCGACCGAATTGGCGCCGCCGGGGACGCTCACGCCGGGCTATAATGAACTGTGATCGCAGTTCAAGCCCACAGAAGGCGTGCCGCGCGGGGTCGGATACCCGCGCCGCGCAGCAGTGTGCTGCGTGATGTTGGCAGGGCTTGAACGGATTCAGGCCCCTTACCCAGGAAGGAGCCACCATGCTGGTACTGTCTCGTCAAAGGGATGAGACGATCATGATCGGGGACGACATCGAGGTCACCGTTGTGGACATTCGCGGTGACAAGGTGCGTCTGGGAATCAACGCTCCCAAGGAGATCAGCGTCCATCGCAAGGAAGTGTACGACGCCATTCGCCGTGAAAACCGCGAAGCGGCCCAGGTAAAGCCCGAGGATCTTCCGGGTATCGGGAAGATCGGATCGAAGCATCCCAAGCGCGAAGAGAAGCCATAAGGTTCAGCCGAGGCGGCTGGGCAACTCAGCCAACGCCGCCCAAGCCCCGGCCCGGGAGCAGAAGGAACGCCAACCCGGGCTGCACCTGAACAACGGTCTCCGGATGGAGGCCACTTCGACCGGGCGAACCCCGGGAGTCGCCATCAGCAATCATGGAGGATTGGCATGGCCCGTATCAACACCAATGTCGCGTCGCTGACCGCCCAACGGGGGCTGTCCAAGTCGCAACGGACCCTCAACGAAACTTTACAGCGCCTCAGCAGCGGCCTGCGGATCAACCGCGGCGCCGATGACCCTGCCGGCCTGATCGCCAGCGAAAACCTGCGCAGCGAGATGGCAGGCATCAGCCAGGCGATCGACAACTCGTCCCGTGCCAGCAACGTCATCGCGACGGCCGAAGGCGCGCTGTCCGAGGTCGCGGCGCTGTTGCTCAACATCAAGGACCTGATCGTCGAAGCCGCCAACAGCGGCGCGATGTCGCCAGCCGAAATCGAAGCCAACCAGCTTCAGATCGACTCGGCCGTCGATTCGATCACCCGCATCTCGAACACCACGACGTTCGCGGGCCTGAAGCTGATCGACGGCTCGCTGGGTTACATCACCAGCGGTGTCGACCAGAGCATCGTGCGGGCGCTGAACCTGCACCAGGTCAACTTCGGGACGCAGGACACGTTCCCGGTCAAGATCGACGTGGTCGCTTCGGCGAAGACGGCTTCGCTGGAGTTCCGCGCCAGCGCCATCACCAACTCGGTGACGCTGGAGATCGCCGGCAACGAGGGCGTCGAGACGTTGTCGTTCACCAGCGGCACCGCGGCATCCGCCATCGCGTTCGCGGTGAACCGCATCTCCGACGCCACCGGCGTGAAGGCGTCGCTGATCAATCCGTCGGCGCCCACCAGCGGCATCGTCTTCAACTCGGTCGGCTACGGCAGCAAGTCCTACGTGTCCGTGCGGGCACAGTCGGGCTCGTTCAACGTGGTCGACGAGAGCGGCGCGACGGTCCAGCGTGCCGTCGGCACCGACGTCACGGCGACTGTCAATGGCGCGTTGACCGTCGGCGACGGCCGCACGCTCAAGCTCAACACGACCAGCCTGGATATGGAGCTGACGCTCGATGAGAGCTTCGGCACCGGCCAGACCGAGTTCACGATCACCGGCGGCGGGGCGATGTTCCAGCTCGGCCCGAAGGTGACCAGCAACCAGCAGGTCAACATCGCGATCCAGTCGGTGGCGGCCAGCAAGCTGGGCGATGACGAGGTCGGATTCCTGAACGAGATCGTCACCGGCGGGCCGTACTCGCTGGTGGCTGGTGGAGCCGGCGCAGCCAGCCGGATCGTCGAGAAGGCGATCCAGCAGGTGGCGGTTCTCCGCGGCCGGCTGGGTGCGTTCGAGCGGAACACGCTCGAGACCAACCGCAACAGCCTCACGATCGCGCTGGAGAACGTCACCGCCAGCGAGAGCACAATCCGCGATGCCGACTTCGCGAAGGAAACCAGCGCCCTGACGCGTGCCCAGATCCTGACGCAGGCGGGCACAAGCGTTCTGGCGACGGCGAACACGACGCCGCAAAGCGTCCTGTCGCTGCTGGGCTAAGCGAGTTAGCGCGTTCAAAGGCCATCCTCCAGGCTCCCGGTTCTCGGCCGGGAGCCTTTTTGTTTTGGGGGGCAACGCGGAGACGCGGAGAGGAGGAGTGATACGTGGTGATTGATGGGTAAAGGGAGGCCCGGCATCACGCATCAATCACCACTTACCACGTGTCAGAACCGCACGTGCGGGACGCTGGTGCCACTTTCTGCGCCTCCTGTGCGCGGTCCGCGTCTGTGCGGTGAACTGGTAGGCCAAAGGCGTTACAATGGCAAGGACCAGACATGACACAGGCCGTTGCACAATCCCGTCCGACGCTGCTGTCGTCCGATTTCATGGCTCGGCTGGATCAGCTCGATGTCATGTCGCGCAAGATCCTGGCGGGCAAGATGAAGGGCGAGCGTCGCTCCAAGCGGCGGGGGCAGAGCGTGGAGTTCGCCGATTTTCGCAACTACGTGATCGGCGATGACTTGCGCTTCATCGACTGGAACATCTACGCCCGGCTGGAGCGGTTGTTCCTGAAGCTGTTCCTCGAGGAGGAGGATCTGGCGCTGTATGTCCTGGTGGATGTCAGCCGCAGCGTCGACTACGGCGAGCCGAACAAGGCTTTCTACATGAAGCAGGTCGCGGCGGCGCTGGGGTATGTTGGCCTGGTCAACTACAACCGCGTGACGATCGCTGCCATGAGCGACGGCATCGTCGCTGAGACCGGCTCGATGCGCGGCCGGCGCAACGTGGCCCGCATGATCGACTTCATCGAGAAGCTCGAACCCACGGGCGCCAGCCACTTCGCCGAAACGTGCAAGCGTTTTGCCCTGGCTCACCGGCAGAAGGGGGTGCTCGTGATCCTGTCCGACTTCTTCATGAAGGAGGGGTTCGAGCCGGGGCTGAAGTACGTCGCCAGCGGGCGATACGACCTGTTCTGCGTGCAGTGCCTCAGCCCGCAGGAGATCGAGCCGGATCTTCAGGGTGATCTCAAACTGACGGACATCGAGGACGACGACCACGCGGAGGTCAGCATCACCCAGCCGCTGATCAAGCGCTACAAAGCCAACCTTAATGCCTACTGTCTGGCTTTGAAGGACTACATCACCCGGCGTGGGGGGACCTATCTGTTCACCAGCACATCAGTGCCGTTCGATACGCTGGTGCTGAACTATCTAAGGGAACGGGGGCTGCTGGGATAGGCGGGCTCGGGGCGCGTTCGTATGTGAGATGGTGCCTGTCGCTGGTCCCTCGTCACTTGTCGCTCGCCGGGGGCTGTAGATCCAGAAGGCCCCGAAATGCGCAGTGGATCGCGGTTTGGCGCGTTGCGGCGAACGACCAAAGATCAGTGACCTCTACTGATCCGCCACTTCGATCACGATCATCGTCAGATCATCCTTCGGCGCCAGGCTGCCGCTTTCGCGGTCGAGGTGGTGCTGCAGGTCGATCAGAAGATCGTGGCCGTTGAGGTGGCGGCGGTTGTAGAGCTCCTGCCGCCAGCGGTCGGTGTCGATCGTCTCGTCGCCGGAGAAGGCGACCTCGATGCCGTCGGTGAAGACGAACAGCCGATCACCCGGCTGCATTGTGGCTGAGCCATCGCTGAACTGCTCATCGGGGAAGATCCCCAGCAGGCCGCCGTCGGAATCCAATGTTCGCACGGCGCCGTCGCGCGTGATCAGGATGGGCGACGGATGGCCGGCCCGGGCGAAGGTCACCTGCAGCGTGTTGACGTTGATGTAGCCGTAGAGCGCCGTGGCGAAGGTGGCGGCTGAGAGGTTCTGCTCGACCAGGGCCTCATTGATGAGCCCCAGCGACTCGCCGGGCAGCAGCAGGCGGTAACCGCCGGGGTGGATCTCTTTGGTGATCAGCGCCCGCTTGATGTACATCGACAGCAGCGCAGCCGGCATGCCATGGCCGACCGCATCGGCGATGAAGAAGCCGATGTGCTGCTCGTCCAGCCGCATCACATCGTAGAAATCGCCGCTGACATAGCTGGCGGGGCGAAACAGGCAGTTGACATGCACGCGTCCGACCTGCGGCAGTGACTTGGGCAGGAAGTCCTGCTGCAGACGGGCAGCCAGCCGCTGCTCCTCGTCGAACTGCTGCATGAAGTACTTGAGCGTCTGGTCGCGGCGCTTGTGGATGGCCAGCTCGGCGCGCAGGGCTTCGACCTCGGCTTCGAGCTCGCAGATGCGCTGAGCGGCGGCCTCGGAGACGGAAGAGGCGTCGTCGACGGTCTCAGCCAGCGCCTGCACGAGGCGATCGATCTCCTCACCGGCGGCCAGCAGGTCGTCCGGATGGTTGGCTGCTGGGATGGAAGGACTTTGAGATGGCTTCATTCGCAACTGCTCCGGCGTCCGGGAACCGGTTGCCTCCCGGGCGTAAAGGTGCCGCATGACAGTGCCTTTCTCATGCTTCGGCGAGCGGCAAGGGCGACTTGAGCGGGGGATGTCAGAACTTTGACATTCGCAGGACAATCGATCGGCTTGCGGGGTTCGGACGCTTGGCTCGGGTGAATCTGCCCGAAGGGGATGCCCTGGGTGGGGCCGGTTGCTGGTATGCGGGGGGCTGGATCGGCTACAAATGGGCCGTATGGACCAGACGTTGACCTCGGTGGGAATTATCGGATTCGGGCGGATCGGGGCGGCGCATGCTGAATGGCTGGGGGCGCTGCCGGACGTTCGCATCGCCGGGGTGTACGATCCGACGCCGGCCCGGCGGGCGCTGGCTGAGCAGCACGGCCTGGCGGCGGTCGACGACCTGCGGCGGATCCTCGAGGATGAGCGTGTCGATGCCGTGTTGGTCGCAACGCCCACCTCCATGCATTTCGAGCATGCGACGGCGGCCCTCGCCGCCGGCAAGCATGTCATGGTGGAAAAGCCGGTCACGCTCAATGCCGAGCAGTGTCGGGCGCTTATCAGCCAGGCTGAGCGGAGCGGGCGCGTGCTCAGCGTTTTTCATAACCGCCGGTGGGACCTGGATTACCTCACGCTCAAGCGGGCGATCGAAGCCGGCCTGCTGGGGCGGCTGATCAATGTCGAGTCGCGCCTGCACCAGTGGGCCAGTTGCGTCGGGCCGGCGGCCCGGGAGTGGCGGCCGAACTGGCGCAACGAAGCAGCCTTCGGCGGCGGGGGGCTGTACGATTGGGGCAGCCATTTCGTCGACCAGATCATCCGGCTTGTGCCGGCGCGGCCGTTGCGCGTTTTTGCGCAACTTCGAGGCAACGTGTGGAGCACGGATTGCGACGATTTCGCCCGCGTGCTGATCGATTTCGAAGGGGGGATCGTCGGGATGGTCGAGATCAACACGACCACGACGCATCCGGGGCCCAGGTGGCATGTCGACGGTACGCGCGGCTCGGCGGAGAGCGCAACCAATCTGGACTTTGACGTTTACGCCTGGGCGAAGCTGCTGTTCACGCCGGGGACGGCATTGCCCGATGCGCGGCAGATGTCGCAGATGCTGCCGCTGGCGAGTTCGGATGTGCTCGATGAGCGGGCGATCTGGAAGCGGTTCGTCGCCGCCTGCCGGGGTGACGGCCAGCCGGCGGTGACCGCGCAAAGCGTCCTGCCGACGATGCAGATGCTCGACGCCGCCCGCCAGAGCAGCCAGGAAGGCCGCACGATCGACGTCTGGCATGTGATGCCATCATCGGATGCCGGCGCCGCGTGAAACGCTGGGCCCCCTCCGGCGTCCGTGTCACGTTTGAAACGTGACGGTCGAACGCGACGACGGCTCAACTGCATGGCGCAGCGATTTCATCAAAGATGAATCGCTGCGACAGGTCCACGCGATCACCGATCATCCTCAAGCCTTCTTCGCGCAGGAGGCGCGCCTTGGCTTCGATGCCGCCGGCAAAGCCGGTCAGGCGGCCGTCGCTGCCGACCACGCGATGGCAGGGGACCTCCGGTGCATACGGATTGCGGTTGAGAGCGTTGCCCACCGCCCGCGCGCCGCGGCAGTTGAGCGCACGGGCGATGTCGCCGTACGTCGCCACCTTGCCGCGCGGGATGCGGGCGCACAGCGCCCACACCTTCTGATTGAACGACATCTGCGGCGTCAGCCGTCCGAATTTGATCTGTTGTTCGAGCATCATGCCAAATCCTTGGTCCTCCGACGGCGGAAGACAAGCCCGCAATTTCCAACAATTTCCAATTCGGTTTAACGGACACCAAACAGCCCAGTTCCCTTGGAAACGCAAAGTTTCTGAGAATAGGCCTTGCGTTTTGCAACCCCCAACGCGACAATGCGCCAACTGACCTGAGGGAGGACATTCACCACAGGCTAAGACAAGTCAATAACGCGCCATCCTGCGGCGCACGAACCGAGAGCGGAAGTTTCCCCCGTCGTAGCCCCCCCCTCTACGACACCTTCCGCTCTCTTTGTTTTTGGGTGTCCTGTTGTCTGGTGTTTTGTGTTTGGTTGTCTTGACAGTTGGGGGTTTCACAAGACACCAAACAACTAAACACGCAACAGCCAAACACAAAATAACAAAACACAACTACTCCGCCGGTTCCATCGGCGGGCACGTGCAGATCAGGTTGCGATCGCCGTACGGATTGTCGATGCGCGCCACATGCGGCCAGAACTTGTACTCGCGCAACCATGGCGCGGGGTAGGCCGCCAGTTCGCGCGAGTAGGGGTGCGGCCACTCACCAGCCAGCGCCGTCGCCGGGTGCGGGGCGTTCTTGAGCGGATTGTTCTCGCGATCCAACTCGCCCGATTCGATGCGCGCGATCTCCTGGCGGATCTGGATCAACGCCTGGCAGAAGCGATCCAGTTCCTTGCGCGACTCGGATTCGGTCGGCTCGATCATGAGCGTTCCGGGGACGGGGAAGCTCATCGTCGGTGCATGGAAGCCGTAATCCATCAGCCGCTTGGCGATGTCCTCGACCTTCACGCCGGCTGACTTCTCAAACGCGCGGCAGTCGATGATGAACTCATGCGCCACGCGGCCGTTTCGGCCGGCGTAGAGGATGTCGTAGTGGCCTTCGAGCTTCCGGGCCATGTAGTTGGCGTTGAGAATCGCCATTTGCGTCGCGCGCGTCAGCCCGGCTGCGCCCATCGTCGCGATGTAGACCCAGGAGATCGGCAGGATCGAGGCGCTGCCGAACGGTGCAGCCGACACAGGACCGATGGTTGATTGCGGATTCCCGCTGCCTGCCGCCTGCTGCCCGCTGCCTGCTTCGCGCCAATAGTCAGGGATAAACGGCGCCAGGTGCTTGGCGACGCCGATGGGGCCCATGCCGGGGCCGCCGCCGCCGTGGGGGATGCAGAAGGTCTTGTGCAGGTTCAGATGGCACACATCCGCGCCGATCGCGCCGGGGCTGGTCAACCCGACCTGCGCGTTCATGTTCGCGCCGTCCATGTAGACCTGCCCGCCGTGCTCATGCACGATCTGACAGATCTCGCGCACCGACTCTTCGAACACGCCGTGCGTGCTGGGATAGGTGATCATCAGGCACGACAGCTCGTGCGCGTGTGCCTCGGCTTTGCGGCGGAGGTCTTCGACCTCGATGTTGCCGGCGTCGTCGCAGCGGACAGGCACGACGCGCATGCCGGCGACGACGGCGCTGGCGGGGTTCGTGCCGTGAGCGCTGGTCGGGATCAGGCAGACATTGCGATGTCCCTCGCCGCGCGATTCGTGCCAGGCGCGGATTGCCAGCAGGCCGGCATACTCGCCCTGCGAGCCGGCATTCGGCTGAAGCCAGACGCGCGCAAATCCCGTGATCTCCGCCAGCCACTGTTCAAGCTGCTCGCACAATTCGCGATAGCCCTGGGCCTGATCGGCTGGGACAAACGGATGCAGGTTGGCAAACGACTCCCAGGTGATCGGCAGCATCTGGCTGGTCGCGTTGAGCTTCATCGTGCATGAGCCCAGGGGGATCATGCTCTGCGCCAGCGACAGGTCGCGGCTCATCAGACGGAAGATGTACCGCAGCATCTCGGTCTCGCTGTGATAGCTGTTGAAGACCGGATGCTGGAGGTAGGACGACTTGCGGTTCTCGATCTGTGCCTGCGGGGTGGACAGGCCGGCTTCGGCGAGTTCATCAATGTTGACGCGGAAGGTCGCGCCGCCGCTGAAGGCTTCGAGGATGACCTCGACATCGCGGCGGGTGGTCGTCTCGTCAAGGCTGATGCCGATCGTGCCGTCGCCGAAATCGCGCAGGTTGATCTTCTGCGAGCGTGTGGCGTCGAGGCAGACCTGAGCCGGCAGGCCGTTGGGCTGGACGCGGATCGTGTCGAAGTACGGCGCATTGCTGACCGTATGCCCCATCCGCTGCAAGCCGGTTGCCAGAGCCGCCGTCATCGCATGCACGCGGCGTGCGATCTGGCGCAGGCCTTCGGGGCCGTGGTAGACCGCATACATTCCCGCCATGATCGCCAGCAGCACCTGCGCCGTGCAGATGTTGCTGGTTGCCTTTTCGCGGCGGATATGCTGCTCGCGCGTCTGGATCGCCAGGCGCAACGCCGGGTTGCCCTGGGCATCCTTGGAGACGCCGACCAGGCGGCCGGGCATTTTTCGCGTCAGCTCGGTGCGTGTCGACATGAAGGCGGCATGCGGGCCGCCAAAGCCCATCGGCACGCCGAATCGCTGCGCGCTGCCGACGGCAATGTCGGCGCCCCATTCCCCCGGCGGCTGGATGAGCGTCAGCGCCAGCAGATCCGTCGCGCACACCAGCAGGGCGTCGTTCCCATGGGCGGCTTGTGCCAGTTTGCTGTAATCGACGATCCGGCCGTCGGTGGTCGGATATTGCACGAGCACGCCGCAGACGTCGTTCCAGTCGGCTACGGGCTTTTCCGCATCGATGACGTTCAGCCGGATCCCCATCGAGGTCGCGCGCGTCTGCACGACGGCGATCGTCTGGGGATGGCAGTGGCGGTCGATCAGGAAGGTCGTCTTCTTCTGGCCGGCGTTGGAGTAGCACATGGCCATCGCCTCAGCCGCGGCGGTGCCTTCGTCCAGCAGACTGGCGTTGGCCAGCGGCAGGGCTGTCAGGTCGGCGACCATGGTCTGGAAGTTGAGCAGGGCCTCGAGGCGGCCCTGGCTGATCTCAGCCTGGTAGGGGGTGTACTGCGTGTACCAGCCGGGGTTCTCAAGGATGTTGCGCAGGATGACCGGCGGTGTGATCGTGCCGTAGTACCCCTGGCCGATGAACGACCGGAAGACCTGGTTCTTCTGGGCGATCTCGCGCAGATCGGCCAGCGCCTGCGACTCGCTGCGGGGCGGCGGCAGCTTGAGCTCCGACTGCAGGCGGATCGAACCGGGGATCGTCTGTTCGATCAGCTCGTCCAGCGAGCTGGCGCCGACGACCCGCAGCATCTCCTGGATGTCAGCAGGCGTCGGGCCGATGTGCCGATGCGGGAACGTATCAGAAGGATTCAGCAGGGTGGAGATCATGGTCGTTCTTGGCTGGCTTGTTTGAACCACAGAGACACGGAGACACGGAGACGAACGCTGTTGCCGGGACAAAGCGGTGATTGGTGATCAATGCGTGAAGCCCGATGGCTCGTTTCACGCATCAATCACCAATCATCAGGCTTTGCCGTCTTTCTTCCGCAGCGCGGAAGCCGCGCGTCAATGCCCCGTCGTCTTCAGGTAGTCGGCCTGGGACAGGAGCTTGTCCAGCTCGGCGGGGTCCTTGATGCGGACCTTGATCATCCAGCCGTCGCCGTGCGGGTCGCGGTTGACCAGGCCGGGGTCGGCGTCGAGCGCATCGTTGACGGCGATGACCTCGCCGCTGACGCCGGCATACAGGTCGCTGGTGGCCTTGACGGATTCGATCTCGCCGAAGGGCTGGCCGGCGGTGACGCTGTCACCGACCTTGGGAAGCTGGACATAGGTGACGTCGGTCAGCTCGTCGGCTGCGAACTGTGTGATGCCGATGGTGACGGTGTCGCCGTCGAGCTTGTGCCATTCGTGCGATTCGAGGTATTTGCGATCAGTAGGGACGGGCATGGCCTTTGTCTCATGTAGCACGGGCGACCAGCCCGTGGGCTGCGAAACCTGTATTTTTCAGACGCACGGGCTGGTTGGCCCGTGCCACGCGTACTACTTGCTTTCCCGCTTGTAGAACGGGAGTTTAACGACGGTTGCGGGGACGAGTTCGCCGCGGAAGTCGATCGCGAGTTTGGTGTCGACATTCGCGTGGGCGGCGTCGACGTACGCCATCGCGATGCTCTTCTGGACCGTCGGGCCGAAGGTGCCGCTGGTGACCTCGCCGATGACGGCTGAGCCGTCGGGGGTCTTGATGACCGCGCCCTGGCGGGCGATGCGGCGGCCTTCGAGGACCAGTCCCACCAGCTTACGCGCAGGACCATTGGCTGCAATTTCCTTGATCTTCCGGCTGCCGATGAAGTCGGCTTCGAGGTCGACAGCCCATTTCAGACCTGCGGAGATCGGATCGATCTGCTCGCTGAGTTCGTGGCCGTAGAGGGGCATGCCGGCTTCGAGGCGAAGCGTATCGCGCGCGCCCAGGCCCGCGGGCTTGATCGTCGCATCGGGGCGATCGGTCTTGCCGGCCAGCAGTTTCATGCCCATCGGCGCCATCTTGGCTGGCAGGATCAGTTCGATGCCGTCTTCGCCGGTGTATCCGCCGCGGAAGACGGTGAACTTGATCAGCATGAAGCTGGAGCTCTCGAAGTGATAGCGCTTCAGGCCCTGCAGATCGATCGGCAGCACGGAGCTGAGGCGGTCAATTACCTTGGGGCCCTGGATGGCGACCATGCACGTGCCTTCGGTCTGGTCGGCCATGTCGAAGTCGAACCCTTCGCGGCGGCGCACCTCGCGGAAGTGGTTGCACAGCTTCTCGCGATTGGAGGCGTTGCAGACGATCAGCCAGTTCTTGCTGTCGCGGCTGACGATCACGTCATCCAGGATGCCGCCTTCGTCGTTGCAGACGAGACTGTAGCGCGACTGGCCGACGGCCATGTCGGAGGTGCGGCGGGTCAGGACCTTGGCCAGGAACGCTTTGACGTCCGAGCCGCTGAAATGCAGGCGGCCCATGTGGGAGACGTCAAAGATGCTGCCGGACTGGCGGGTCTGCTGATGTTCGTCGACGATGCCGCGATACATCAGCGGCATCTCCCAGCCGGCGAAATCGACCATTTTGGCGCCGGCGGACACGTGAAAATCGTAAAAGGGCGTGCGCTTCAGCATGGAGGCGGCGAGGGTAGAAGCGACCGGGGGGAATTGCAAGCCGCACCGGTTTTGGCGACGGGGCCGGTCGGCGGCCGGGGGCGCCTCATCCGGGGGATCTCTGTTCAGTGTATTTAGCAGAAAATTGTTTGATTTTCCTGATCCTGCGGTTATACCTATTCGGACGCGGGCAGTGCGTCATGTAGCGGAGGGGGCGTGCATCCGTGGTATTGGCTGGCGACGGCACATCGAGGCGCCGCCAGCGGGGAACTTGAGGAGTTCGTGATGGCTACCGGTACGGTCAAGTGGTTCGATTCCAAGAAGGGGTTCGGATTTGTCGTCAATCCGGAGGGGAAGGATGTCTTCGTCCATTTCACCAGCATTGTCGGCGAGGGGTTCCGTGCGTTGAAGGAAGGGGAGATGGTCGAATATGAGGAGGTCGCCGGCAACAAGGGCCTGTCTGCGCAGCAGGTCCGCCGGCTGGTCCAGCAGGTCAAGCGCCGCCAGAACGACAGCGCACACTGATCGGCTGGGGGGGGCAGCCGCCCAGCCCGCGGGCGCGCCGTTGCATTTCCCCAAGCCGGCTCTAATCTGATTTTAATGACCCCTTTCGCATCCGGGCTGGTGAGCGGATTGCTCATCAGCCTGTGTATTGCTGCTGCCGTGGCGGTCTACGCCTACCGCCGCTTCGTCCTGCTGGAGCGCCGCGCGCGCCACAGCGAACGGCTGGCTGAGCTCGGCACGCTCACCGGGGGCCTCGCGCATGAGCTGAAAAACCCCCTGTCCACAATCTCGTTGAACCTCCAGCTCCTGAAAGAAGATTGCTCGCCCGACGATCCAGCCACGGCGCGCATCGCCCACCGCCTGCAGATCGTCCAGCGGGAAGCCAATCGCCTGAAGGCGATCCTCGACGACTTCCTCCGCTACGGCGGCAAGATGGAACTGGAGAAGGAGGATGTCGATCTGAACGAGCTGTGCGAGGAGCTGGTCGACTTCCTGGCTCCGCAGGCGGCGTTGCAGCGGGTGCAGCTTCGCCTGCGCCGCAGCGACAAGCCAGTCATCGCTCGGGCCGATCCCAAGCTTATCAAGCAGGCGGTGCTCAACCTCATGCTCAATGCCCTGCAGGCCCTGGAGAATGGCGGGGAGGTCATCCTCGCTGCGACGCGCTCCGGCGGCTGGGCGCAGATCGACGTCATCGACACCGGCCCGGGGATCCCAGCCGATGTGCGGGAGATGATCTTCGTGGCCTACTATTCGACCAAACGCACCGGCACCGGCTTGGGCTTGGCGATGACGCGCCGCATCGTCGAAGAGCACGGCGGCCGGATCAGCGTCCGAAGCGAACCCGGCAAGGGTACCGATTTTACCGTCCAACTGCCCCTGGCGTGATTGTGATTCTGCATATAAGGATTTGATTTTACGGGATTTGTGGTCCGCCAAGGCGGACCCTGAACGTCGTCTGTTCTCGTTCGATAAACCACCATGTCCGACCCCCTGTTCACCCTCCGCCCTGGCAACTACTTCCAAGCCTTCACCGCCACGATCACCGGCGACGTGACGATCGGCGAGCTGAGCAGTTTCTGGTTCAATGCCGTCGTTCGGGGCGATGTGGCGCCCGTGACGATCGGCCGGCGGGTCAACGTGCAGGACGGCTGCGTCGTCCACTGCGACAGCGGCGTGCCGAACGTGATCGAGGATGACGTGACGATCGGCCATGGAGCGATCGTCCATGGCGCGTTTGTCGGCGCCGGCTCGCTGATCGGGATGGGGGCGACGGTGCTGGGCGGCACGAAGATCGGCAGGGGGTGCCTGGTGGCAGCCGGGGCGGTGGTGCCGCCGGGGCTGGAAGTGCCCGATGGAATGGCCGTCATGGGCGTGCCGGGGAAGATTGTCCGCCCGGTGCGCGACAATGAGCGGGAATACATGCGCTGGCTGACCGAGCATTACGTCGAACTCGCGCGCAAGTACGTCGAAGGGCAGATCAAGCGCGTTTGACTGCGCGATGGTTCGGCTGGCGGCAAGTTCCTCGCTATACTGACGCGCCCATGGCGACATCTCCGCGCAAGCCTCCGAACGTCGTAGTCTTCTTCACCGATCAGCAGCGCCACGATTCGACCGGGTTGCACGGCAATCCGCTTGGGCTGACGCCCAACTTCGACCGCATCGCTCGTGCGAACACGCATGTGGCATACAGCTTTACGTGTCAGCCGGTATGCGGGCCGGCGCGGTCGTGCCTGCAGACCGGCCAATACGCCACGACGACGGGCGTCTGGCGGAATGGCTTGCGCCTCGCGGATGACGCGATCACGCTGGCACACGTGTTCAACCAGGCGGGGTATCGCACGGGTTACATCGGCAAATGGCATCTGTTCGACACCGGTGTTGGGCCGGTGCCGGCTGAGCGACGTGGCGGGTATCAGGATTGGCTGGCTGCCAATGTCCTGGAGCTTACGTCTGATGAGTATCACACGCGCCTGTGGGATGATCAGAACAATCCGGTCGACCTGCCCGGCTATCGCGTCGATGCCCTGACCGATGCCGCTATCCGCTACATCGATTCTCACGCGAAGGCGGCTCAGCCGTTCTTCCTGTTCGTCAGCTACCTCGAGCCGCATCACCAGAATCACGTCGATGACTGCCCAGCCCCGGACGGGTATCGCGAGATGTACACCGGCCGTTGGATCCCGCCCGATCTGCAGGCCCTGCCGGCGCAGGATTTCGACGGCGGCGATCCCAACCGCCGCACCATCGGCGGCTCAGCCCATCGCCAACTGGGCGGCTACTGGGGCATGGTCAAGCGCCTCGACGAGGCCTTCGGCCGCATCATGGATACACTCAAGAGCCTCGGCATCGATCGCGATACGATCGTGCTGTTCACCAGCGACCATGCCTGCCACTTCAAGACGCGCAATCGCGAGTACAAGCGATCCTGCCACGACGCGAGCATCCGCGTCCCGACGATGTTCGCCGGGCCGGGCTTTGAGGGTGGCGGCGAGATCCAACAGCTTGTCAGCCTCGTCGATCTGCCACCCACGTTGATCGACGCAGCCGGTCTGCCGGTGCCCGACACCATGCAGGGCCGGTCCATCATGCCGCTGCTGCGCCGCCAGACCGACGGCTGGCCCGATGACGTCTTCGTCCAGATCAGCGAATCGGAAACCGGCCGGGCCATCCGCACGAAGCGATGGAAATACGCCGTCACCGCGCCCAGTGGCGATGCGCCCCGCGCCGACCGCTACACCGAGGCGTTCCTCTACGATCTCAAGTACGATCCCCACGAGCTGCACAACCTGATCCAGGCCCAATCGCACGAACCCGTCCGCCAGGTCATGCGGCAACGTCTGCTCCGCCGCATTCGCGAGATTGAGGGCGTCGAAGCGACGATCGAACCGGCACAGGTTGTCCCGAGCGGTCAGCGGCATGTGACCAGTGAGGAGGCGATGGAGTGAGGGGACGGGAGAGACTGAGAGAC
>CALEKX010000075.1 GCA_937904525.1 uncultured Phycisphaerales bacterium | reverse complement strand
CTTCGTCTCTTCGTCTCTTCGTCTCTCAGTCTCTTCGTCTCTCCTCAAACCCCTTCGGCGCTCCGTCGCTTCGTCGCTCTTTACTCTCCTACACCGCCTCCAACCCCTGCGATCCGGGCGTGGGAAGCTGCCCTGCAAGCTGCAGTTCGACCAGTTGAAGGACCTGCTCGGGATTGATCGGCTTCATCAGGAGCGGCGGCAACTCGCGACGTTTCAGCCCCTGCATGCGGTCCTGGATCTGCTCCGGCGGCAAGCCGGTCATCAGCAACACCGGCAGCGCCTGGCGATGTTCATGCAGATAGTTGAGGACGGCGAAGCCATCTCCGCCCGGCATCTGCAGATCCAGCAACACCAGGTCGACGCGCATTGTCTTGAGCATACGGATGGCTGCCCCGCCATCCGCGGCTTCATCCACCTGATACCCAGCCTGTCGCAGGTAAACGCCCAGCGCGCGACGCGCTGAGGCATCGTCTTCACACAGCAACAAACACGGCGGAGAATCCGTCATCATCAACAGCGAGTCTACTCCGCCCCAACGAGATGCGCGAACGGACAACTTCCCGCTGATGGTGCGCACACACGTCTATCCAGCGGCGACTTTAAACGCAGCGATCGGCGACGCATTGCAGCCAATAGACCCATGCGACATGTCGTGTGGCCGCTTGTGCGGCCTCTTGCCGCGCATCGCAAAAGCGTCGAACCCATGCCCTGGCAGGCTGGCTCTGCCTCCTCAGGTGCTATTTCTAAACCCCTTCCGAAGTGGCCAGCCGGAGCACCGGATGTCGCAGATGAACAACGCGCTCCCGTCTTTTTCCCGGGGTCGCCCGACGTCGCATGCGTCATTCATATCCAGCTGAATATCAAAGACTTACGCCGTTTTTGAAGCTCAGCAATTTCAAGGCCGCGCCCGGGCTGTGTAATCCCCCCTACAGAGGGCGATGAAAATCAGATGATTTTATGCGATTAGCGGTTGCATTCGCCGAATAATCTAATAAGATACTTTTATCTCATTCGGAGGTTACACCCATGCTCACGCAAACCGCGAAGTACGCCCTTCACGCCTTGATCCACCTGACCCAGCAGCCCGATGACGACTATCATCAGGCCTGCCGCATCGCTCAGCAGATCAAGGTCCCCGCCAACTACCTCGGCAAGACCCTCCAGAAGCTCGCCCGTGCCCGTCTGGTAGACAGCCAAAAGGGCCTCCACGGTGGCTTCCGCAGCGCCCTGCTCCCCGAACAGGTCCGAATCTACGACGTCCTGCGCGCCATCGACGCCCTCCCTGCCGACCTCGAGCAGCCGTGCGCCTGCGGTGATGAGGACTGCGACGAACTCAAGTGCCTGTGCGCACGCTTCGATCGCATCAACAAGCTCTATGCCCAGTTCCTCAAGGACACCACCCTTGCGGACCTGATGGCCCCCGATGCCGAGACCACGCTCAGCATGCCCAAGCCCGACGCTGCCACCGCCAAGAAGCAGCGCGAAGGCTTCCAGGAAGACCTGGCTGAGGTGCTCTCGATCTAAACGAAAGGATATCGCGACGGGGATTTCATCCTCAGCGCGGCGAAGGATCCCGACGGCCAACCGCTCGGGATCCTCGCCGCGTCTGAGGATGATTTCTTTTTCGGCTGTCCGATCAGCCCAGCACGCCCCGCTGCCCTCTCGGGATGACGCCTCGCCAAATACACAACGGGCCGCCAGGTTTGCACCTCGCGGCCCGTTGCCCCATCAAACCTCCCCCGACCGTGTCTTCCCCTCCGGAAGACAGTTCGGTCAGTGCCCGACCGGCGTCGTCGACACCATCGGCACCTGCTGCGTCTGCGATGAGCTGTCGGAGTCTTCGTTGATCGTCGACGTGAGGTTGCCCTCCTCGACTGTATACCGACGATTGGACGTCAGGGTTGCCATGTGGCGCGCGCCCGGGTTGTCGCCAACCAGCACCAGCGCCAGCTCGTCCGAGATGCCCTTGACCTGCAGGAACGCCTCGACGGCTTCCTGACGCACAGCCGTCTGCTCGTCGCCTTCGGCCAGATCGAGGTAGACGACCACCGGCTCGCCCTCGCGGGTGCCGCGAACGATCGCTTCAAGCTTCAGCTCGCCCAGACGGTTGAGCTCGCTGCCGTTGAAGTGCGCGCCGCGAAGCATGGCATCATGGGCCGCGCCGCGATCGGACTGCTTGTTCAGAATCCGCGTGACCGCCGATTCCTCCTGCCGCTCTTCAGCGAAGAAGGCCAGGTCCTCCAGCGGCGGGTTCTTGCAAAGCGCGCAATGCGTCGCCTGCTCCTGCTTCGACTGGCAGCCGCACAGCAGCGCCGCACCCAGCATGATGGTCGTCAACTTCTTCATGTCGCACCCTTTCTCTTTCTTGTGTTTGGATCGGCGATTCACCCGCGCGACGTTACGTCAGAACATCCCCGATTCCAGGAACTCGATCACCGTCGGCCCAGCCAGCACAACGAACGTCGCCGGGAAGATGAACAGCACCAGCGGGAAGCTCAGCTTCACTGAGGCCTTGTTGGCCAACTCCTCAGCCGCCTGCTGGCGCGCGACGCGCATCGAATCGGCATGCACACGAAGCGCCTGCGCGATGCTCGTGCCGAATCGCTCCGCCTGGATCAGCATCGCAATCAGCGACTGAATGCCCGCATTGCCCGTACGGTGGGCCATGTTGCGCAGGGCAGCCGCTCGCGACAGACCCACGCGCGTTTCCATGTGCGTGATCTCCATCTCGCGGCTAAGCCGCGGATGCGCCAGCGCCAGCTCCTGGCCGACGCGCTGCATCGCGGAGTCGATCGTCAGCCCCGCTTCGATGCACACGACCATCAGGTCCAGCGCATCGGGCAGGCCATGATCCAGCTCCTTCTGGTGCTGGGAAATTTGCATCTTCAGCCAGAGGATCGGCAGCATGTATCCAACCAGCCCGCCCAGCGAGATGCCCAGCAGAAGCTGATCGAACAGCGTCCCCAGCAGGTATCCACCCAGCAGACCCACACCCAGGAAGATCACCTTGGCGCCGGTCATGACACGGAACGCGGTCGGCGAGTACAATCCCGCCATCGCCAGTTGACGCCGCAACGCCGACACCTTCTCGCGCGTCTTGGGCATGAACGGCTCAGCCGCGGCCTGGCCGATGCGCGTCAGCAGCGACTCCTGCCGCTGCGGCTGCTCCGCCTGCGGCTCGATCTGCGCTTCGCTGGTCAGACGCTCGCGCAGCTTGTCGTCGCCGCTGTCCAGCAGCATGCAGATGACCCAGTACGCGCCCGCCGCCACAGCGCCGAAGATGCAGATGATCAGGATTGTCTGTTCCATAGCCTTTGTCCGTTGTCGTTCGCTACCTGCTGCTTGTCACTCGCTTGGGACTTCACCGCTCTCGAAGACCTGCGAGTCACAAGTAACCAGTAACAAATAGCCGCCTCACACCTTCACCGTCGTGATCTTCCGGATCGACAGCAGGCCGAGCATCATCATCACGCCGGCGAAGACCAGCATCATCAGGCCGCTCTTCGTGCTCAGCAGCTTGCCGGCATAGTCCGGATTGACAGCATTGCTCAGCAGGAACATCACCATCGGGAACGCCACGAGGATGTACCCGGTGAAGCGGCCCTCAGCCGTCTTGGCCTTCACCTGCCCCTGCAGGCGGATCCGCTGGCGGATCATGTCGCTGATATTGGTCAGCACCTCAGCCAGGTCGCCACCCGTCTGCCGCTGGATCAGCACCGCCGTCACAAAGAACGAGAAGTCGGTCGAATCCACGCGAGCCGCCATTTCCCGCATGCAGTCTTCCATGGGCGCGCCCAGGCTGTGCATCTGATGGGCACGCACAAACTCGCCTGCCAGCGGCTCGGGCAGTTCCTCGCCCATCATCTGCAATCCCGTGCTGAAGCTGTGCCCCGCCCGCAGGATTCGGCTGAGGAAGTCCAGCGCCTCGGGAAGCTGGTCCGCCATCATCCGCTGGCGCTTGCTGCGCTTGTGCATCAGGATGAAGAACGGGATGTAGGCGCCGAAGGCGAACGCGACGACCGTCACGACGATCGATCCCGACAGCCCGCCGATGACCAGCGCGGTCGCCAGGCCGACGCCGAATGACGTGGCAAAGAACTTCTCCAGCGTGCTGCCCGGGTACGCGACCGTAAGCTGCCGGTGCAGACCGTGCAGCGCCGGAATCCGCGCCAGGCCCGTCTCCTCGGTCTGGAGGATCACCGAGCGGCGCTGATAGTTGCCCTGGTCGCCGGGCGCCTCCATGCTCAGGCGCTGCTTGATGCGTCGCCGCGAACCGCTGGTCAGCCCCAGCAGATGGGCGATGCCGAACACCGCCAGCGAAACGCTAGCCGCGATCAGGATGGGAAACAGCACTTGTTGCATATCAATCACCTCTGGCCCGATCGAATCGGATCAGTCATTCGCCGCCGGAATCTGGCGCCGCTGGAACAGCTCCGCCGGCAGGCGGATGCCGCGATTCTCGATCCGCTGCACGCACTGCGGCCGGATGCCGGTCACGACGAAGTTCCCCGTCGCATGACCATTCGTGTCGACGCCGTTCTGCTCGAACAGGAAGATGTCATGCATCATGATGTTCTCCCCCTCCATGCCGGTGATCTCGCTGACGCGCACGACCTTGCGCCGCCCGCCCGACAGACGCTGCGCCTGAACGATGAGCTGGATTGCGCTGGAGATCTGCTGGCGCAGAGCGCGGATCGGGATGTCGTAGCCGGCCATGGCGATCATGACCTCCAGGCGCCCCAGCGCGTCGCGGCAACTGTTGGCGTGGATGGTCGTCATCGACCCTTCGTGACCGGTGTTCATAGCCTGGAGCATGTCCAGGGCCTCGGCGCCGCGCACCTCACCGATGATGATTCGGTCCGGCCGCATACGCAGACAGTTCTTCACCAGGTCGCGCTGGGTGATCTCGCCCTTGCCTTCGATATTGGCTGGGCGCGTCTCCAGGCGCACCACGTGCGGCTGCTGGAGCTGCAGTTCGGCTGCGTCTTCGATCGTGATGACGCGCTCGTCAGCCGGAACGTAACGCGACAGACAGTTGAGCAGCGTCGTCTTGCCCGAGCCGGTACCGCCGGAGATCAGAATGTTGCACCGCGCCTGCACCGCTGCTGACAGGAAGTCCATCACGCACGGCGGAAATGCCCCGTGACGGATCAGGTCCTCCAACTGCAGCGGCCGGGTGCCGAAGCGCCGGATCGACATCGCCGGACCATCGAGGGCCAGCGGCGGGATGATCGCGTTCACGCGGCTGCCGTCCGCCAGACGTGCGTCCACCATCGGGCTGGTCTCGTCCACGCGCCGGCCCACCAGGCCGACGATGCGGTCGATGATCTGCCGTAGGTGCGCGTTGTCGCGGAAGCGGACCTCACTCAGCTCCAGCCGGCCGTGACGCTCGCAATAGACGCGATCCCAGCGGTTGACCAGGATGTCCGTCACGGCTGGGTCCTTGAGCAACTGCTCCAGCGGCCCCAAGCCGAAGGTCTCATCCATGATCTCGTCCATCAGCCGCTCCTGGTCGGAGGAGCTGATGAGGCTCTTTTCCGTGGCGCACAGCTCGCGAATCAGCGACCGGACCTCGGCACGGAGCATGTCCGGCGGGACGCTCTTGAGGTTCTGAACGTCCAGACGTTCCACGAGCTGCTGATGGAGCTTCACCTTGAGCTGCTGGAAGTACGCCTGGCGCTCAGGCGAAATCGGCATCGTCGGCACCGGAACAGGCCGGGGCATCGGTGCGATCGCCGGCGGCGTGACGATGCTGTCGGCATCGTCGTTGCGCGAAGGCAGCGGCGGCATGATGGGCGCCGCGGTGGCCGAACCATTCGTCGTGCTCTTGGTGAACAACCCCATCTGGGTACCTCTCGTGCTAACGTCCTTGCCGGGCCGGGGCAGCCGACATCAGGCTGCGCGAGTAGCCACGGCGTTTCCGCCCAGCAACTGCGCCAGGCCGCGCAGGCTCTGGCTGATCTCGGCGCGCGGCGTGCGAAGCACGACCGGCTCGCCGAAGTTGATCGCATTGATAGCGCTCTTGAAGTCGTTGGGCACCATCCAGGAGATCTGCAGGCCCAGTGCCCGCTCGACTTCCTGCGGTTCGATATCGCGATTCCGCTTCTCGAAGCGGTTGACGACGATCTTGATCTTGGAGCTTTCGATGCCCATGCGCCGCAGGGCGCCGACGAATCGCTCGGCGTTCTTGGCGCTGGGGACGTTGAGCTGCATCACAATGACATTGACGTCGGCGGCCTGGATCGTCGTGGCGTAGGCCGGGTCGATGCTCATCATCGAGTCGATGACGACAAAGTCGAAGATGCGCCCCATCATGCCCAGCAGGCGCTGCATGCCCGGCTGGGTGACGCGCTGCGTGTCCTCGGGCAGCTCCGGCCGGGCCAGGATGGCCAGCTTGCTGGCCTGGTGGACAGCCAGCGCATTGTCCAGCAGATGCCGGTCAACCTTCTCAGCCACCATCACGTCGGCGATGGTGTAGCGCGGGCGCATGTCGAAGTAGCTGGCGACGCCGCCCCGCGTCAGGTCCATGTCGATCAGAGCCGCGCGGTGCGACTGCGACAGGCTGGCCGCGACGTTGCAGGCGACCGTCGTCGAACCGCAGCCGCCGATGGTCGGGATCACGTGGATGATCCGAGCCCGCTTCCCCAGGCCGTAGCCCTGGGCGACGCGTTCGATCGCGGCAGCGAACTTTTCCTCCGGGATGGGCAGCGGGATGAACTCCTTCACGCCCAGGTGCATCGCTTCCATCAGCAGGTTCGCATCGACGACCTGCGACATGAGGAAGAAGTTGACGTTCGGGAACTGCCGCGGCAGTGCCGCGACCTTGGCCAGGTTCTCGTGAGCCGCGGGATCGAGGTTGATGATGACCAATTGAGGCGGCTCGGCCCGGCTGAGCATTGCCGGCAGAGGGTCAGCTGACGGCAGCTGTGCCATCACTTGCACCCCGTACTGCGAGAGGAACCCCAGCATCTCCTGGCGGTTGCTCTCGTCGGCGTCCACGATGATGCAATTCAGTTGAAGAAACATCTCAATCCTTCCACTTTGTGACACAATCGAACGCGTGCGGGACTGCAAACGTCACTGAGCGGGCTGGGCATCCGCGGGAGCCGGCTCGACGGCCGTCTCCGGAGCGGGCGCCGGGGCCGGCTCAGCAACCGGGGCGAACCCGTGCTGCCCGACGTAGCGCGGCGCCGGCGTGCGGTCATCCACCGCCTTGATCTCGCCGCCGATGTCAGCCATCAGCAGCAGCTCAGCCTCGTTCGGGTGACGCCAGGCCTGACCGGGCAGCGGCGGAACCTCATTGGGGTTCATGCCGTCAACCAGACGCGGGGTGACCAGCACAACCAGCTCGGTCTCGCGCCGCTCATACCGCACCGACCGGAACAGCGAGCCCAGCACGGGGATATCCCCCAGCAGCGGGACCACTTCCTTGTTGGCGGTGACGCGGTTGTTGAGCAGACCCGCGATCGCGAGCGTCTGGCCTTCCATCAGCTCAACCGTGGTGTCGACGTTGCGCGTCGTCAGCGCGGGGATGCGGAAGCCGTTGAAGAAGACAGCGTTGGTGAAGTCCAGCTCGCTGACCTCCGGCCGCACTTCCATGCGGATGCGGCCGTCGCCCAGGACGATCGGAACGAAGTTCAGGCGGACGCCGAACTCCTTGTACTCAACGGTGATGGTCGTGCCGCCGCCCTGGCCTTCCTGCGGGACGGGGATCGGGAACTCACCACCAGCCAGGAAGCTGGCCTTCTCGCCGCTCATCGTCACGAGGTTCGGCTCAGCCAGCACGCGCAGCAGATTGTTCTGCCGCAGGGCGCTCAGGTAGTACTCGAAGGCCATCGCGCCGAACTCGCCGCGGCCAAAGACCGTCACGCCGGCATCGATGTCGGTGCTGCCCTGCACGGGCCGACCGGCGCCGTTGACCGAGCCCAGTTCGAACGTGCCGTCGGTAATGAACCCGCTGAAGCCGAGGTTCTGCACCGCGGCGCGCGACACCTCCGCGAAGCGGACCTGCAGCATCACCTGCTGGCCGCCGCTGACCTCGATGAAGCTCGTGACCTTGTCGCTGTAACCGGAGGCGATCAGCTTGGCCTGCTCAGCCACCTGCAGCGACGGGGCGCGGCCGGTGAGCATGATCGTGTTGCCGCTGGTGCTGGCTTCGATCTTGCTCGTCGGGAACTGCTTGGTCAGTTGATCCTGCAGCTCCTGCAGGTCGAACCCAACGACGACATCCATCACCTGGCTGCGGTCCTGGTCGTCCCAGACGATGATCTGGGTCGAGCCGACCTTCTTGCCGGTGACGAGGATGCTGGTGGTGCCAATGGGGTTGACGTCGGCGATGTCCGGCTGGGCCACACTGACGCGCTTGTAGGGTACGCGCGTCTGCAGGACCTGGCTCTTGTTGAGCATGATGCGGACGGCGCCGTCTTCGGTGGTGCCGTTGGCGACCAGGCCGGTCTGTCCGACAGGCGCGTCCTGGCCGGTCGAAGCGGTGACCGAAAGGAAGATCGCGACCGATGCGCCACCGATGACTGTCAGGGCCTTGGCGACGCGGGACTTGGTGTTGAGCTCTCTCATGCTACGACCCTCTCTCCCGTTGGGGGTGTTGTCTGTTGGTTGGTGCGTGTCGAAGCCGCGGGCTACTTGTTGAGCTCGACGGTGTCGACATCGACGCCGGTGATCAGGTGCGGTGTCCGGCGGTGCTGGAGCATGACACGGCTCTCCACGCCGCCGCGGATGATGGTGACCTCGCGGGTTTCGATCACGCCGGGCTGCTGGAGCATCCGATCGATCTGGACGGTCTGATCCGCCGGCTGGGTGGTAGCCGAACGATCGGACGACTCGAGCCGGACGGGCGTCTCATAGCTGACCGGCCGCGTCAGGAACGGATCGCTCTGACCGGGGCCGCGGCCGCGGAGGTCAGCCAGCGTCACGCCGCGCGACTGCGTCGGAGCGGTGTCGGCGGGCGAACGGAGGACCAGACGCGGACGGCTGGTGACGGCGGCCAGTTCGATCTGCTCAGCCTGCTCGGGCGTCACCAGGAGGGTGACGCTGCGGGCCGGAGGGGTTTCCTCATCGGGCTCGTCGATCGGGCTGACGCGCTGGCCGACGGCCGTGACGCGAACGCCCTGCACGATCGTGCGGGCCATGGCGTCTTCGTTGTTGCCCTGCAGCGTCGACACGACATCAACGATGGCGCCCGGACGGATCATGCCCGCCAGGCCGCTGAATTCGTTGATCTCGATGGTGATGGCACGCATCCCCTCGGGGATCAGCGCCTGCAGGCCGGCTTCCATGCCCTCGGGGGCCAGCAGCCCCCGCAGCACCGGCTGGCCGGCGACGAGCTGCGTATTGGCGACGCGGCCCTGGACCTGCTCGATGGAGACGAACGTGCCTTCAGGCGCGTCGGCTGCGACGATGGAACGCAGCGCCACATCGTTCGCGGTGATGACCTCGCCAGGGGCGATGTTTCGCACAGCGGTGACGACGTCGACCGTCCCGCTGAGACGCGTCACAACGGTGGTGTCGGGCCGTGTGAGCTTCATCGCGAACATGGCGGCGATGAGGCCGAGAACGACGGCAATGATCAACGGAATCCACGCTTTGAGATTCATGATGCTCTCTCCCAACGCAAACGGCGTTTTTGTTGCGCCGGACGGACGCAAAGCATCCCGTCTGGCTGTTGATTGTTTCGACTGGGTGATCTGGATGCTTTAGAGGGGAAATCCGAGTTATTCGGATTACGGACAGCCCCACTTTTTCCTGGTTTTTCCCCAAGTCCCTCCCTGCCCGGACCGCAGCGGCGCCGGCGATGTCGCGCTGCGCAGATGAAAGGTTATCGGCGTTATTCACGCCGCATCGTGGCAACGGCTTCGAAGCGCTTGGTCGGGCTGGGGGCAGCCGCGGCGAAAAGCGGGATCGAGCCCAGCGGCCGCAGGCCGATGCTGTTCCAGTTGGGCGCGCGGACGGTGACCTCGATGTAGTCGCCGCTATTCGTGTTGCCCGGATGCTTGTTGTTCTTCCAGGCAAACTCGAACTGGCTGACCTTGCCGGCGCCGAAGGCGGCGGTGAGGACCTTCTTGCCGGCATCCTCAGCGGTGGCCTTGGTGGCATCGGGGACGATGCCGGCGCGGGCGGTTTCGCGCGCCGCGGCCTGGAGCGTGTTCTTCACGTAGAAAGCGTAGCTGTATTCGATCGCGCCAAAGGCGACCAGCAGCAGCAGCCCGAAGACGAGCGTGAACTCGACCAGTGAGCTGCCACGACGGCCGCGACCGTGATGCGGCGAACTTGCCGCGACGGCTGGGGCTGTGGTCATTCGCTTCATGACACCCTCCATTGGAGCAAAGGCCACATAGTGACAGCGATCGTCGCCACCAGGACAGGCACCGCGTACGGCAGAGGCTTGTCGACGGTCTGGCAGTCGCGGCCTGTCGCCTTGGCGTGGGCCAGGCCCACATCCCCGACGTGCACCAGATTGATCGTGACGATGCCCGTGTTTCGCATCAGCCGCGTCAGGCGGCCGGCAACGGCTGCCTGGGCGAGCACGATCCCCATCCCCACGACGGCGGCGACAGCAAACACCGCCAGCACCCCGGTGGGCCCAATCCAGGCACCCACCCCTGCCATCAGCTTCACGTCTCCCCCACCCATCGCGCCAAGCGCGAACAGGATGAACGTGAGCGCGAATCCCACCGCCAGACCCGCGATCGCCTGGGTTGGCCCCACGCCGATCGCCTGGCCGAACAGGAAGCTTTGCGCCAGGCCGCTGAGAGCCAGCGTGAAGCTCAGCACATTCGGGATTCGCCGGCTGCGCAGATCCACCGCGGCGGCGCATACGAGCATCGCCAGCAGTGGAAGCACAGGCAGTAACGTCGTCAGCGTCATAGGGGATTACATTCCGTCGTTGACGCTGGTCCAGCGGGCGACCACCTTCGTGCCGACGCCGGCAATGATGGAGATGGCCACCACAATGATCAGGCCGAGGATCAGCGCGTATTCGATGACCTCTCCGCCCTGCTGATCGCGCATGAGGCGCTTGAATGTATGCTTGATCGCTGTCATGGATATGGTCCGGTTGTCGGTTAAGTGGAAAAACTCAGCAGGCCGCGGCGCGATACCCCTGCCGCCTCGGGCACGGATGCCCATGCGATGAGGGGATCGCACCGCGGCCGCTGCCGAGTGCGGGATTACATCCCGTTATTCAGGCTGGTCCAGCGGGCAAGCACCTTGCCGCCGACCGCGCCGATGATACCGATAGCAGCCACGACGATCAGACCGGCGATCAAGGCGTACTCAAGCACCTCGCCGCCCTGCTCGTCCTTGCCGAGCTTCACCAACAGATTCTTCATCGCCTTCATGTTAGTTCTCCCGAAGAGGCGTGACGAAGACGCTCGTGTCGGCAACTCACCGAGGCCCATGCATCGCCAGCGACGCTCCGGCTGGGGAGCGACGCTCACGACCAGGGACGCACGAGGCAAACGCACCCTTTGCGTCATGCCAATCGGACACGCGCCCGGCGGCATGTCGAAGCCGGCCCACGCATCACACGATGCCGTCCGGTTCCGATTGCAATGGAGTCATCGGATGGCAATCGGACCGGCTTAACCGGATTTGACGAGAGAAACGGTGCGATGTTTATAGGACTGCACAGCGCGCAATCAGACCACCCTGGTGGTGATCGAACCGTAAGGCTCGACAGCTCCACTTATTGCGCGCGGGATTCGATCGCTTTGCGCAATTCCGACAGGAGTTGGGCGACTTTGAAGGGCTTAAAGAGGACGGCCTGCAGGCCTTCCTGGCTGGCACGGACAATCGAGTGATTTGGATCGTAGCCGAAACCGGTCATCAGGATGACGGGCGTTGTACAGTTCTTGCGGCGGGTGGCGGCGAAGATGTCGTAGCCGGTCTTATCGGGCATCTTGATGTCGCTGACGACCAGATCGAAATCTTCGCGATCGATGCAGTTGATGGCTTCGGTGCCGTTGCAGGCCAGCGTCACGACCGCCCCGCATTTGCGGAGGATGTCGCGGATGGTCGTGCGGATGTTGGGTTCGTCGTCGGCGACGAGGATGCGCTTGCCGCCGAGGACAGGGTCGGTCTCATCCTTGACCTCGGCTGCCCCGAGGATGGTGCGCGGGCCCTCGGCACATTGCTGCAGGCCCTTGCGGATGAGGTTGATGTTGTCGACGATCTGCTGGAGCTTGGCCCGCAGGTCTTCGTTGCCGATGTAGTCGTCCATCAGCGCGTTGGCATCGGAGGCGATGTCGTTGAGCGGGCCGGCGATGGTACTGGCGACGTCGTCGGTGATCTTGTGGCTGGTGCTGACGCGCTCCACCACCAGCAGATCGAGGATATTGAGGGCGATCGCGACATAGCGGCCGAAAATCTCGGCAAACTGGCGGTCGTCTTCGTTGAATGCCGCCCGCTGGCGCGACTCGATGTTGAACACGCCGATGACCTTGTCGTGCAGGAACAGCGGCACGGTCAGGCTGCTGCGGGCGTGATCGAGGCCCGTGACGTAGCGCGGATCGCGCTCGACGTCGGGGCAGATATAACTGCGGCCCGTCGCGGCGACATAACCGCTGATGCCGTTGCCATCCGGCTCGGCAAACAGCTCCACTTCCAGCGCCTCTGGCGGCAGGCCGACGCTGATGACCAGCTCGAGCTTGTTGGTGCGCCGGTCGAACAGGCGGATGGCGAAGTGATCGAAGTGCATCAGGTCGCGCGTGAAGCTGATGATCTTCTCTTCGAGTACCTTCAGCCGCTCGGCGACGTTCATCTTCGCCAGGGCATCGCTTTCGAGGCGGACCAGCTCGCGGCCAGCTTTGTCGATGGCATCGATCTTCTGCTGGAGGCGGCGGGTGCTGGTGGCATCCCAGACAACGGCGACAACCTGCACCACCTGGCCGGAAGGCGAGATCACCGGCGAGGCGATCATCTCCAGGTACTGCTGGTCTTCGATATTCAGGCTATAGCGTTTGGATCGGGAGAAGGAAGGCGTGTCGGGCGAGTGAGGGGAGACCTGTTTGCTGAACAGCTCGAAGGCCTCCTGGCAGGTGCGGCGGATTTTCTCATGTACCCGCGGCGGCCATGCCTGCATTTTTTTGTTCATCCAGTTGCAGCGCGCTTCGCCGTCGACAATACAAACGCCCTCACCGATCGTGTTGAGGATCAGGTTGGCCTGCTGGGAAACCAGCGCCCGCTCGAGCGGGAGGAAGTCGGTGGCATCGGAGAAGATCGCGTCGAACTGATCGTGGCGGAGAGCGTCGATGGCCTGGTCGATGGTCTCGGTCTCGACCACGTCGCACAGTTCCCGAAGGGCGTCGACAATCTGGGTATTGGCCGTCGATTGGCCCGACAGGACAAGAACTTTGCTGCGTACGCCTACCAAGGAGCCGCCTGTACTTCTGCCCTGAATGTTAGAAGGACACGCCATACCCGGTCAATGCAGCCTTTGCCACCTGGCCCCGGCTGGCGGGGAGTGTCGCTCCGCAACACCATACTACGCTCGCCCCCCCAGGCAGGTTTGCCGCCTGTCACCGATCACCCAGTATGGAATTGGCGCCCTGCTTTTGCAAGTGCTCGTTAACTTGCCTGACGGCGATTTCCGCATCGGAAGGATCAGCCTCCGCGTGGGCGCGGATCAGGGGCAATCCGCCGTCGCGCGACCCCACGGCAGCCCGCAGGTAAAGTTTACCGGACTCAATCCGGGCCAAGGCAGCGATCGGAGAATGGCAGTCGCCGCCGAGCAGTTGGACCAGCCGTCGTTCGGCATCGACGCATTTCTCGGTGGCTGAATCGTTTAGAACGGACACCTGCCCGCGGGTGGTCCGGTCGTCGGCCCGGCATTGGAGGGCCAGGGCCCCCTGCCCCGCGGCGGGGAGCATCTGGTCGGGCTCCAGCGGATGCATGGTCTGCGAATCGAACAGCGCGCTGCGTTTTAAACCGGCCATCGCCAGGAGGATGGCGTCGAACTCGCCGTTCTGAAGCTTCTTGAGGCGGGTATCGACATTGCCCCGGATCGGCTGGATGTCCAGGTCCTGGCGAATGGCCAGGAGCTGGGACCGTCGGCGGAGGCTGCTCGTGCCGACGCGGGCATTGGGCGGCAGATCCTCGATCCGCTCCGCAAGCGGGCTGATCAGTACATCCCGCGGGTCTTCCCGCTTGGGAACGGCTGCCATCACCAAGCCGGACACATCCACCAGCGGCTGGGTGACCGGCACGTCCTTGTAGCTGTGCACGGCCAGATCGATGTCGCCGCGCAGCAGAGCCTGCTCGATCTCCCGCGTGAACAGCCCCTTGCCCCCGATGTCGGCCAGCGGGCGATCCTGCACGCGGTCGCCGCCGGTGCTGATGATGACCAGCTCGACATTCAGCCCCGGGTGGGCTGACTCCAGCGCATCAGCGATGAGCTGGCTTTGCATGCGCGCCAGCAGGCTGCCGCGGGTTCCAAGTCTGAGGACCGAGCTCACGACGGACACTGTCGCCCTATTGGCCCTGCCATGCAAGGGGGATAGCGCCTTGCGTGCCAAAGCGCAGCCTGCGGGAGGTCTCCCTCAGGGGGCAGCGCACGCCGAAAGTTTCCAATTGGAACCACGGCAGCTACGATGCGGTGCCCCGCGGCGATGCAGCAGGGTCGCGGGGGTGTTGTTTGCTACCTGCTGCCGGCTGCCTGCTGCATGCTGATCTATGAAAGAGCTGCTTCAACTGGACAAATCTCCGTTTTTCGTGATTGCCGGACCGTGCGTGATCGAATCGGCTGAGCTCTGCATGGAGGTGGCGCGGCGGCTGCAGCGGGTGTGCTGCGAGCTGGGGCTGCGGTACATCTTCAAGGCCTCGTTCGACAAAGCCAATCGCTCCAGCGCCTCGAGCTTCCGCGGGCCGGGGATCGAGGATGGGCTGGTCGTGCTGAAGCGCATCAGGGATGAGCTGCACGTACCTGTGCTGACCGACATCCACGAGCCGCAGCAGGCGGCGGTGGCGGCCCGGGTGTGCGATGTGCTGCAGGTGCCGGCGTTTCTGGCGCGACAGACGGATCTGTTGGTGGCCTGCGGGCGCACGGGCAAAGCCGTCAACATCAAGAAGGGGCAGTTCATGAGCCCCCAGGAGATGTCGCTGGCGGCTGAGAAGGTCCGATCGACCGGCAACCCGAACGTGATGCTGACGGAGCGCGGGACGTTCTTCGGCTACAACCGGCTGGTCAACGACTTCACGGGCCTGGAGGTGATGCGTCAGACCGGCTGCCCGGTCGTGTTCGACATCACGCACAGCACGCAGCAGCCAGCGGGCCTGGGGACGCAGTCCGGCGGCAACCCGCAGTTCTCCCCCCTGCTCGCCCGCGCCGCGATCGCCACGGGCGCGGTCAAGGGCCTGTTCCTGGAATGCCACCCCGACCCGGCCAACGCCAGGAGCGACGCGGCCACCATGCTCCATCTCGACGATGTCGAGCCGCTGCTGGTGCAGTGCACAAGGATTGCGCGGGCGCTGGGCTAGGTTGTTGTCTTGTGTCTTGTTATCCGGTGTTTTGTGTTTGGTTGTTTCGTGTTTTGGCAGCGGCCTCGGAAAGTACCGCAGCGTTCGAAACACCAAACATCAAAACACCAAACACCCATCCCCATTGACATGCAAGCCGGGCGCAGGAACGATGATGTCGTGGCTGGAGGATTCAAACGCATAGCGCGAATTGCCGGGATCGCGATCGTACAAATCGTACTGATCGGGCTGATTCTCGGTCTTCTGCTGGCCAACTGGATGCCGGCAATTTACACCAGTGCGTGGTTTCGGAAGTGGTGGGAGTAGACAATAGCTGGTTGTCAGTTGTCAGTTGCCAGCGGGCAAGCGACACTCAACAGCGTCGTGGCACGGGCTACCAGCCCGTGTTTCTTTTTTCCAACTGGCAATGCCGGGATCAGCGCATCCCGGGCCGTTGCAGTTCACGCAGATACAGCAGGCCCATGAACGCCTCGTCGCGTCCATGATCAACCGGGCCGGCCCATGTGGCTGACTGGCCGGTCGTGTTGTTGTGCTGCGTGAAGTTGAAGCGCAGCAGCCGCGGCATGCGCTTGCCCGGCTCGACGATCGCATTCCACGGAATGGCCACCTCGCCGCGCCAGACGCCGTTGTCGTAGGTCGTGAAGTAGCGGATGTTCGCCCCCTGCACCGGCTGCCACGGCTCGGCATGGGTGCGCGGGTCGAGCCGGCGCTCGATCCACTCGCTGCCGTTGGGTTTGAAGACGGCATGGAGAACAGGCCCGAGCGTGTTGTCGTCGTAGACCGGCTGGATCAGCACCTGGCACAGATCCTCCCCCCACGCGCGGCGGAACTGATACTCGATGAAATTGCGCGCACTCTGCAGATCCTGCCGCGCGACGCCCGCCAGCCGGAAGGCGATATAGAAATGATCGCCGCCCCAAGTCGTGTACAGCTCCGTGGGCGTGTCGGCGAATTTCAGCTCCTGCTGCTGAACCGTCGGCCGTGTGAACATCTGCACCAGCGGGCCGTTCTGGATCGCGTCTTCCGGCGTCCAGTCATCCAGCGAACCGTCGATCCGCAAACCGCCCTCGCGGCGATCGCTCACACCGACCGGCACGATCAGCTTCAGCGGCGTGCGCGTCTGCTTGTAGCCGTGGGTGAAGGTCACCTCCACCGGCTTGGGCGAGCCGGGGCGGATGGCATCGAGATTGAACCGGCCGGTCATCTCCTCGCGGCGCACCTGGTAGGTGTGCAGCGTCGGAATCGTGACCGGCTGGGGATGCACCTGCCAGCCCTCGGGCAGTTGCGTGTACTCGAGCGTGTTCTGCATCGGCCGATCGTCGGAGGCGTTGTACAGGTCGATGCCGAGGATCAGATCGACCCAGTTGCCGCCGCTGCGATCCACCGACCAGCGCCAGTCGACGCCGCGCCCCAGGATCGTCGGCCGCTCCTGCGGCGCAACCCATGCCAGAGTTTCGAGATAGAGCTGGCTTTGACGCGTCGGATCCGCCGCTTCGCCCGGTTGACGCAGGAGGATGGTGTTTGCGACCAGCCGGAGCACATCCTGCCAGGCCTTGGCATCGGTCGTGCCGGTCATGAGCGCATAGGTCGGATCAAGCGGCTGAAACGGCTGGATCTGCACCGGCTTGGTGATGAGGCGCGCCATCACCAGCGCATTAAGCACCTCGCCGCGCTGCTGAGCGAGGTAGAGGTACTCGTAGTCCTGCTGAGCCCGGCGGATCCACTTGAGCTGGATCGTCGGCAGCGGCTCGTCGATTCCGAACCATGCGCCCGGGTAGAACCAGACCATCTGGTTCGGATCGGCAGCCTCAACAGGCGAAGACGCCGTCGGCAGCACGCCATCCCAAAGGATCATGTTGGCCTGCCGCAGGAAGGCCAGCCACGCCCACAGGCGCACATCGCGCTCATCGCCGCCGGCGCCGACATACGGCACCAAGCCCGGCAGATCCGTGCGCAGCCATCGCTGCGGACGCGCGACGTTCTCCGGCCAACGGCTCGTCGGCGGCGCAAAGACCAGCCCCGGCGCCGCGACGATCAACCGCTCGGTCGCCAGCGGATCGATCATCCCCGGCGCGCTCTCGCTGCGCAGGACGAGCTGATCCTCCTCCAGGGGGCTGGTGGCACGGATGCGCGGATGCGCGTCGAGGATGTGCGCGACCTTGACGCTGAACTCCAGCGCCTCGGTCGCCGTCGCCCGACCGGGCGTGGACTTATCGAAAAAGACACTGCTGCGGCTCAGCCATTCGCGCTGATCGAAATGCGTCGCCGCGGCGGACCAGTACTGCGCCTGCGAGCGGTAATCGAAGTTGTTCAGGTAATCGACTTCGGGCAGTGGCCAGTAGCCCAGCGGCGTGCGATCGGCAAACATCTCGCCATCCAGCCATGGGGCGACGACCGAGTCGAAATCGCTCCAGTCCACCTGCGGCGGCAGGTTGGCGGGCCATTTCACCGTCGGCTGAAGGCGCGGCACAATCACCTGCGCGCGATGGGCATGGGCGATAGAGATGAGCTGGTCGAGCGTGTGGATGGCTGGCTCGTATCGCGCATCGCCCCGCCGCATGAGGCGCGGGGTGATGGCTTCCATGCGGTCGGGATAGTGCTGGATCAGCGACTCCCAGGGCAGGCGGCTGACCATCAGCAGATTCCGCTGCGCTGGCAGGACGAAGTCATAGACCCGCAGATGCAGCGGTAGCGTCGAGAGGACGCGGCGTGAGCGGGCGTCGACCAGCTCGAGGTTGGTCTGATACTCGCCCGCAGGCGTGTCCAGCGGTACTTCCAGGTCGATCCAGAGGATCGGCGGTTCGATGGCATTGCCGCCGGCACGGGCGTTGGGATCGGTCGGCCGGGCGGGATCGCGAAGCGACGTCAGCTCGATGACGCCATCCCGCAGCTCCAGCGGCAGCAGAGCGCGGGGCAACCGCCGGCGGGCCACGGACAAGCCGGTGTGACGGACATATCCTGCCCGGTTCACGTCCACCGGCATGGGCAGGACCTGCCATGCGCTGAACTGGCTCACCGGGATTGGCTCGCCGTCCTTAGCCAGCGGGCGGAGCTCGCCAATGCGAAGCCGCTGGCCGTCGCGCCCGACCTGCGGCGGCAGGCCTTCCAACTGGACCGTGAACCCGACCCACTCGTTCTTAGCCGCCTGCAGGCCGATCGTGGCGTCGGAGGTCACGGGTTTGACTGGATCGTTCAGGCTGACCTGGACGATCCGCGTCCCCCGGCTGACCGGCGTCGGGGACGGGGCCTGCTCACCCCCGGCAGGCGGTGTGGCGCCGCCGTTACAGCCGAACAGGAGGATCGACAGCCCCACCACCATCCCCACGGCCGCCAGGGCCCGGCCAGGGAGGGTATGACGCATCCAACGGGTGCAAATCGCTGTGGAACAAAGTGCTTTCATGGGGGTCAGCGGAGCGCGCAACCATTGGGCACGTTTTGGGCCTCTGCCAAATCTTTAGTCGGCCGGCGGGGGTTACGCGTCTGTTGGAGTCACGGGTTGCGACGAAGCACAAAGAATCACAAAACCGCACATTTCGCCCGGAAAACCAAGCAGTTGCCCACGCCCGGTTCCCCTTGGCGACGCCTGATGAAGAAGCAGCCATTCATCTGGCACGGCCTTTGAATATCCATCCTAACGAGCAAGGGCAATGGAACAAAGCACCGAAGCTCAACTTGAATCTGGATCATAACCCCGAACGCTTCGGCGTCGGGTTTGAACAAGCCTCGTTTCCTCCTCCGCCAGGCTGCACGGCCGAGAACCCTCCTTCCGTGCAGCCTTTTTTTGCGCGCGGGCGGAACTGCGTGACGGATGACGATTGACGCATGAAACCGGGGCCTCCCGCTTCATCTATCATTTACCATGCACCACGCCCCATTCCGTATTCCGATTAGCCCTTCCCGCTGATCCCCGTTACTCTTTCCCATCGTGCTAATCGGGATACTCAGCGACACACACGGGCGCCACGCCATCACCGCCGCTGCCGTGCAGCGCCTGCAGCAGCGCGGCGCCCAGCGGTTTATCCATTGTGGGGATGTGGGCAGCCAGCAGGTGCTGGACCAACTGGCCGGCTTGAAGGCGACCTTTGTCACGGGCAACACCGACTACGACCGGCAGGACCTGCTGCGCTACGGCCGGGACATCGGCTTGGAAGCCTGCTATCCGATGGCGGATCTGACCATCGACGGCCGGCGGATCGCTGTGCTGCATGGAGATGACTTCCGCCTGATGCGGCAGTTGCTGCTTTCCCAGGACTTCGACTACCTACTGCACGGCCACACGCACATCCGTGACGACCGCCGCGAAGGCCGCACCCGCATCATCAATCCCGGCGCCCTGCAGCGTGCAGCCACCAAGACCGTCGCCCTGCTCGACACGTCGGCAGACACCGTGGAATTCCTGGTGGTTGAGGAAAAACAGTGAAACCCAGATAGGGGGCACAGACTACCACCCCGTGGCGACGGCGTCTCGCCCTCGCTTCCCCGAAATTGCAGGCCCCCCGTCACCACCAATAGCCAGCGTCTGCGACGTCCGCGGCGCCGGGGTGTAGAAATTCAGCCGCTTATTGCGCACGAGCAGATGCTCCATCCGCCGCCGCACGCGGCTGAAGAATGCCCGGTCCCGGCGGCCCCGATACATCTCCAGAAACCGCAGCCGCTCGGCGGGCGATACCAGATGATTCGGCAGGCTGCTGTTCAGCGCCGCCAGATCGCGCGCCCGCAGACGATCCCCAATCCTGCGCCGGCGGTCCAGCCGCTGCAGGTCGATCATCGTGAAACGCGGCTGTTCCCCGCGCCACTCGATAAATAAATGCCGCGCAAACAGATCCGGCGTCGCAAAGCCGGCGTCGTGAAAGCGTCGCACCCCCTGCACCAGTGCCTCCAGCACACGCCGCCGCCGCTCGGGATCGTGCTCCTGCTCGACGAAGTTGCGCAGGTCCATCTCCCCGGGGGCAGCCCGCGTGAGGATGAACGAGAACCGCTCCCGCAGGTTGACGATCTCTTCGCCGTAAGCCACGAGTTCCGGCGTTCGGATGCGATGCTGCCGCAGCAGCCGGAGATTGTCCCACTCGATCCCGCATTGCGAGCGAACGCGGCCACGCGTCAGCAGCGCCTGCAGGCCGTGCTTGAACTTCGGCTTCCAGACACGCTTGAGGAAGAAGACCGAGTCCCCCGCGACCAGTCGGATGACGTCGCGCTTCCCCCGCTGATCTTTCACGATCTCACCGCGCGCAGCCTTCACCCGGTCGATGCCCACCAGGTCCAACTGCTGCAGCAGCCGAAGGTATCGACGTCTTATAACCATGGTCTGACCCGCATGTTATGGCCACGCCCACCCGCCGGCAACTCATCGACACCCGATCAAAGGTGAGAGACTGTGCGATTTTGTGGAAAGTATTGACAGAATGTGAGTATGGATGCAATACTTTAACTCGCTTATGCAATCCATCTGCAGCAATGTGGCAGAAAGAGCAAGAACTCTTCAGCGGAGCGAGGTTGAAAAGCTCGTTCGCGAAGTCTTGCGACAACGTTTGGCAGGGCAGATCAATCCCCCGCCATCCCACCAACGGTCGATCGTCGCCCCCAACGGCGGGCCGCCCCACCCCCTGGTCGTCAATGTCTCCGCCCGTCACATCCATGTGACGCAGGAAGACCTTGAGACCCTCTTCGGGCCGGGCGCTCAGCTCACCAAGCTCAAGGACCTGTATCAGCAGGGCGAGTTCGCCAGCGAGCAGCTCGTCACGCTGGTCGGCCCCCGCCAGCGGATCATCCCCAATGTCCGCATCCTCGGCCCCGTGCGCAACTACACGCAGGTCGAGCTCAGCTACACCGACGGCATCTACCTGGGCATCGATCTGCCGCTGCGCATCAGCGGCGATCACCGGGATACACCCGGCATCCTCGTGATGGGCCCGAAGGGTGCGGTGCAGCTCAAGCAGGGTGTGATCCGCGCCCAGCGACATGTGCACATGTCGGCTGAGGACATGGCGTACTACGGCGTTAAGGACGGCGACGACATGAAGCTGAAGATCGAGGGCCCCTGCGGCCTGACCTTCGAAGGCGTCAAGGTCCGCTATCACCCCAAGGTGATTCTCGAGGTGCACATCGACACCGACGAGGGCAATGCCTGCGACCTCGAGTCCGCCACCAGCATGGAGCTGATCAAGTAACTGTTCACGCGTAACAAGGAACAAGCAACACCCGCCCGGAGACACATATGGCAAGCGAAGCACTGGGACTGCTGGAGACCAAGGGCCTGGTCGCCCTGATGGAAGGAACCGACGCGATGCTCAAGAGCGCGAACGTCGAGATGATCGGCTGGGACAAGGCCGGTTCGGGCCTGGTCACGGCCTTCATCAAGGGCGACGTCGCGGCTGTGAAGGCAGCCGTCGACTCCGGCGCTGAAGCCGCCGGCCGCGTCGGCGAGGTCGTGGCGGTACATGTCATCCCCCGCCCGCACGACGAACTGGAAGGCATGATGCCGAAGACGCGCCGCGCAGCCGCGCCCGCGAAGAAGTGATGCACGTCGCCGAAACGCCGAGGCGCACAGACAGCGCCCCGCGCAGGCGGAGTGAATCGTGGCACGGGCGCCCCGCCCGTGCAGAAGTGAAGAAACAAAGAATCTCGCCCCAGCGACGCCTCTGCGATCTCTGCGTCTCTGCGGTGAAGTAGCTCTGACTGGAGAACTCCAATGGCTGATGGAAACGCCCTGGGCATGATCGAAACCCGCGGCTGGACCGGCATGGTCGAAGCGACCGACGCGATGTGCAAAGCCGCCAACGTCCAGATCGTCAAGACGATCCAGATCGGCGGCGCCTATGTCACGACGATCGTCCGCGGCGATGTCGGGAGCGTGAAGGCTGCCGTGGATGCCGGCGCCGAAGCCGCCGGCCGCGTCGGCGAACTGGTCGCCTCGCACGTGATCGCCCGCCCCCACGCCGACCTGCTGGCTGGCTTTGGGGCGGAATAACGGTGGATAGAGCACCGATGAACACCGATCCGACCTGCCTGTTTGAAGCTTGAAGCTTCTTTGGGACTTGATGGTTGGAGCTTCCCTGGATCCGCGTTCATCTGTGTTTATCTGTGGTTGCTGAAGTAAGCCATGCGCGTCCTTGTTGCCAATCTCGGAAGCACCAGCTTCAAGTACAAGCTCCTGGACATGGAGCGCGATGGCGACGTGCTTGCGCGCGGCGGGTATGAGCGGATCGGACAGGACGGCAGCCCCTACAAGACGCACGGTGACGTCATCGATGCGATCCTCAAGGAACTGCCCGCCCCACCCGACGCCATCGGCTTCAAAGCCGTTCACGGCGGGCCGATCTCGGGCGCAGTGCGCGTGACCGACAAGGTCATCGCGACAATGCAGCAGTTTGCCGACGTCGCCCCCGCGCACAATCCGCCCTACATCGCAGCCATGAAGGCGTTTGCCCAGAAGCTGCCCGATGTGCCGCAGGTGGCGGCGTTCGAGACCGCCTTCCACCAGACGATCCCACCCGCGCGGCAGGTGTATGCGATCCCGCACCAGTGGACCGAGGAGCTCGGCATCCGCCGATACGGCTTCCACGGCGCCAGCCATCGCTACATCGCCATGCGGGTGCCCGAGCTGGTCGGCAAAGCCAACAGCCGGCGGATCATCTCCTGCCACCTGGGCGGTTCCAGCAGCATCTGCGCGATCGAGTCCGGCCGCAGCGTCGCCACCAGCATGGGCCTGACGCCGCAGACCGGCTTGCCGCAGAACAACCGCGTCGGCGACTTCGACATCTTCGCCCTCCAGCGGCTGCTGCGGCAGAACCTGTCGATCGACGACGTGCTCAAGGCCCTGGCCAAACAATCTGGCCTGCTGGGCATCAGCGGCGTCTCGCCCGACATGCGCGACATCGAGAAAGCCGCCGCTGAGGGCAACGCCCGCGCGCAGCTCGCGATCGACGCATATGTCGAGAGCATCCGGCATTACATCGGCGCGTACATGGTCGTGCTGGGCGGGATCGATGTGCTCGTCTTCACCGGCGGGATCGGTGAGAACGCCATCGCCATCCGCCAGGCCGTCTGCCGCGACCTGGAGTGGGCCGGCCTGCGGCTGGACCCCAACAAGAACCAGGTCCGGGGCCGCGAGGAGAAGATCAGTGCCGTCGAAAGCACGGCTGACATTTGGGTCGTTCCGACGAACGAGGAATTGATTGTGGCGCGTCAGACCGTCGCGGTGCTGACGGCAAATTGAGGATTGGTCATTGGTCACTGGTCATTTGTCACTCGCCGGGCGTCGCAAGACGTGAAGGCGCAGCCAAACACGGATGGTTCTCGACAGCGAGTTGCGGCGAGTGACCAGTGACAAGCGACAAATGACACCTGACCAAAGGCAATAAACGTCCTAGCGGAGAACAACTATGGCGATCGGAGAAGCAATCGGACTCATCGAAACCAAGGGCATCACGGCAGCCGTGGAGGCTTGCGATGCGGCACTGAAGGCTGCGAATGTGCAGTTCGTCGAGCAGCACAAGGTCGGCAGCGGGCTGGTCGCCATCACACTGCGCGGCGACGTCGCGGCTGTGCGTGCAGCCGTCGATGCAGGCGCTGAAGCCGCCGGCCGCGTCGGCGAGGTCGTCAGTGTCCATGTCATCGCCCGCCCGCATGAGGACGTGGCGAAGATGGGGTAATTCCATTGCGGATTGCAGATTGCGGATTGCGGATTTGATCAATCCAGCCAATCCGCAATGCGAGATCCGCAATCCGAAATGGAGCGCAGCGACCATGTTCCTCGCACGCGTCACAGGCCACGTCGTCTCGTCCGTGAAGGACAAGACCCTTCACGGCCAGAAGCTGCTGGTCGTCGAGCCGCTTAACGTGCAGTACGACCCGGCCACCAACGCGCCCGCGTCGTTGGGCGACACCCATCGCGCGATCGTCGCCATCGACGTCGTCGGCTGCGGCGAGGGACAGCTCGTGCTCGTCACGCAGGGCTCGTCAGCCCGCATGACTGAGCAGACGCGCAACCTGCCGGCAGACGCGGTCATCGTCGGTATCGTCGACTCGGCCACCTACGCCGGAAAGACCTTTGCAGGAAAAGGTCAGTAGCCGGCAGTCCGTTGCGACTGGCAACTGACAACTGGCCACTGGCAACTAACCAATCATCACCATGAACCAAGCACTGATCCAGGATGTTGTCAGCGAGGTGATGCGGCGGCTGGGCACGTTGTCCGCCGGCCAGGGCGCCAGCCGCGCCGAAGCATCCCCCGCCCGCGCGCCGGCTGCGGTCGTCAGCCATCACGGATCGGACGCCAACGGCCGCTTCGGCATCTTCGACAACGTCGATGCCGCCGTCTCCGCCGCCACCGACGCCCAGCAGAAGCTCCTGAAGCTCTCCCTCGACGACCGCGACGCCATCGTCAAGCTCATCAAGCAGATCGCCAAGGACAACGCCCAGGCTTGGGGCAAGATGGAGCTGGACGAGACAAAGATCGGCCGCCTCGATCACAAGATCGAGAAGCTGCAGATCCTGGAGCTGGTTCCCGGTGTTGAGTTCCTCCGCACGGCTGCGACCAGCGGGTCCAATGGCCTGTGCCTGGAAGAGTTCGCCCCCTTCGGCGTGATCGGCATCATCACCCCCGTGACGCACAGCGTCCCGACGCTCAGCGCCAATGCGGTCAACATGATCGCAGCCGGCAATGCGATCGTCGCCAACGCGCACCCCAGCGGCGTCCGGTGCGCCGCCCATGCCGTGCGCGAGTACAACAAGGCAATCAACGCGAAGTTCGGCATCGAGCATCTGATCACCTGCATCGTTCCGCCAACGCTCGAGACAGCCGACCAGATCTTCAACCACCGCGGCATCAGCCTGCTGGTGGTCACTGGCGGCCCGGCGGTGGCGCGGGCGGCGCTGAAGGCGAGCAAGCGGGCGATCGTCGCCGGCCCGGGCAATCCGCCGGTCGTCGTCGATGAGACCGCCTGCCTGACCAACGCGGCTGCGTCGATCGTCAAGGGCGGCGCGTATGACAACAACCTGCTGTGCATCGGCGAAAAGCAGGTCTTCTGCGTCGACAGCGTCTTCGACAAGCTGTGCGATGCGATAGAGAAGCACGGCGGCATGCGGCTGACCAATTCGCAGGTCGTGTCGCTCACGCGCGCAGCCTTCGTCCACGACAGCAAGGATGGCCGCATGCACGTGAACAAGGAACTGGTCGGCAAAGACGCCGCCGTTCTCGGCGAAGCCGCCGGTGTGCGCGTGCCGCCGACGGTGCAGCTCCTGTTCGGCGAGACGACCGCCGACCACGTGTTCGTCCAGGAAGAGCAGATGATGCCCTTCATCCCGTTCGTGCGGGTGAAGAATGTCGAGGAAGCCATCGATCTGGCGATCCAGAGCGAGCACGGCTACCGCCATACGGCGCTGATCCACTCGCGGAACCTGCAGACGATCACGAAGTTTGGCCGGCGCGCCAATACGACGCTGTTTGTCGTCAACGGCCCCAGCATGAACGGCTTGGGCCTCGGCGGTGAAGGGTATTTGAGCTACAGCATCGCCACCCCCACCGGCGAAGGCATCACCAACCCGCTGACCTTCACGCGGTATCGGCGGGTGATGATGAGTGGGGCATTGAGGATGATCTAGGAGAGCTGGCGGCGGGCAGCAGGCAGCGGGCAGCAATGACGCTCGCAGCCTGCGTCCTGCCGCCTGCTGCCTGCTATGCAGCTGGGAACCGTCATCGGCCACGCAACATCGACCATCAAGCACCCGTCGTTAGTCGGGTGGCGGATGGTCGTGGTTCAGCCGCTGAACGCCCAGCGTCAGCCTGAAGCCGATCCGGTCCTGGCGATCGACAGGCATGGCTCGGGCATCGGCCAGACGGTCGTGATCAACAGCGACGGCCGCGGCGCAAGGGAACTGATCGGCGACGAAAAGAGCCCCGTCCGGTGGTTCGTCATCGCCATTGAGGATTGATCGCAGCCTGCCGACTGCAGACTGCGGACCGCAGACTGATGTTTTACACCGCCCGCCAGCTTCAGCAGATGCACCGCACGCACGGACGGATCGTCCTGCCGTACCGGGCGCGGCTGACGCCCATGGCGCGCGACTGGGTCAAGCGCAGCGGTGTCACCATCGGCTACGCCGAATGTGCGCTGGATTGCGCAAACAAACAGCCCGACGCCCAGCCGGCAGCCGCCGCCAGCGCGTCGCCTCTGCTGTGGTGGTGCGACGGCCCCTGCGGCACGGTGAAGGCCGCCATCGTCACGGTCTCCAAGCAGGCGCCGTTGGTCGAAATGCCCTTGTCCGCCGACGCCGGCAAGGTCGCCGCGGCCGTGCAGGTTATTGCGGAATCGGTCAAACAGGGCGCAGCCGCCGGCGGCGTGATCGCCGTCGCCGCTGGCGCGCAGGCCATGCTCCTGGCCAACCGCTGCCCGCAACTGCGGGCGGTGCTCGGCACCAGCCTGGAGGCTGTCGAAGCCGGGATCGAGCAGATCGCCGCCAATGTGCTCGTTCTCGAGCACCCGCGGCTGACGCTCATGCAGGCCAGGAACATGCTCCAGCGCTTCGCCCGCGCGAAGCGCCAGCTCAGTGAGGACATGAAGCGCCAGCTACAGGTGATGGCTGGGCTGTGACGAGGCGAAAGGGACGCAGTCATCCTGAGCGCAGCGAAGGATCTCGGGCGCTCCAACGGCAGGGAACCTTGGCTTCGGAAAGAAGCGAAGGCCGGGAACAGCAACGATGCGAATCGGCAAAGTCATAGGCCGCATCACGCTCAGCCGCTGCTACGACACGCTCGTCGGCGGGCGGTTCCTGCTGGTTGAAGTGCAGGACCGCTTCGCGCTGGCCGGCCAGCCGCGGCGGACGCGCGAGACCGTCGTGGTCTATGACCACCTGGGCGCACGTGACGGCGACATCATCGCCCTCAGCGAAAGCCGCGAAGCGTGCATGCCCTTCTATCCCGAAAAGATCGTGCCGATCGACGCTTACAACAGCGCGATCCTCGATCGCATCGTTGTCGATCCGTCAGCCATTCCAGGGGAGGCCGCCTGATGGTCCCAACTGCTTCATCGTCACGATCAACGACGTTTCACGACACCAGGCCATGATGACTCGGGCGATCATTGATCGGTGGAAAGCCCTGTAGGAGACAGAACCATGCAGTCCAAAGGCAAATTCTCCCATGTCAGCGAGTTCAAGCTGAAGCAGGAGATGTGTGAAATCGGCAGGCGCATCTGGGCCAAGGGTTTCTGCGCCGGCAACGAAGGCAACCACTCGGTTCGCCTGCCCAACGGGCGATTCCTCGTCACGCCCACGGGCGTGAGCAAGGGGTTTCTCCACCCCGATGACATCTGCGTCGTCGACATCGACGGCAACCAGCTCGCCGGCAAACGCAAGCGCAGCAGCGAGTTTCTGATGCACGCGCACATCTACCGCCGCCGGCCGGATGTGAACTGCGTCATCCACTCGCATCCGCCGCATGCCACGGCGTTTGCGGTCGCCGGCGTCGAGCTGCCGACGTGCGTGCACCCCGAAGCCGAGGTCTTCCTCGGCCCGGTGCCAACGGCCAAGTACGTCACCCCAGGCGACAAGCGGCTGGGCGAGTCGATCGACCCGTACCTGGACGAAGCCAACACGATCGTGCTGGGCAACCACGGCGTCGTCTGCTTCGACAAGACGCTGGAGGAGACCTACTACAAGCTGGAGATCGTGGACGCCTACTGCCGGATCCTGCTGCTGGCCAAGGAGGTCGGCCAGATCCGCCCGCTCGGCTCGGAGGAGATGAAGGAGCTGCTGGCTCTCAAGGCGCGCTTCGGTATGAGCGATCCGCGCGCCAGCGCCGATCCGTCGAAGCTGACCTGCCAGAGCGATTTCATCAGCCGCGTCGGCGGCGGCGATATCGCCACCAAGGGGCGCATGGCCACGAGCAACGGCACCGTCCCGGCTCCGCAGACGTCGGGCGACGCCGCGCTGCAGCAGGCCATCGGCCAGCTCATTCCCGACAATATCACCGAAGCCGAACTGGAGCAGATGGTGCAGGTGATTACGGACCAGATCATGGCCGCGGCATAGAAGGAAGCACGGGAACACGGATGGGTTGGGATTGCGGATTGTGGATGTTGAGTTGGTCTTCCTTTGAAGCTTGGAGCTTCTTTGGAACTTCGTAGTTGGCGCTTGGAACTTCGGCAGCGACACAGGGCCCGCGATTGCGTGCCGGGAATTGGCGGCGGATGTCCTGCGTCTGGTTGCAGCGAGTGACAAGTGACCAGTGACAAATGACAACCCCGTGTTCATCTGTGGCTAAGCAAAAGAACCGGAGCAAGTGATGAAAGTCAGCATCATCGGTGGCGGCGGGCGCGTGGGGTCGAATGCGGCCTTTGCGCTGCAGTGCGCGGGGATCGTCTCGGAAATCCACCTGCTCGACGCCAATGAGCAGATGGCAGCCGGCGAGGCACTGGACCTGCTGCATGGCAGCAGCATCGTCGGCGGGCAGAAGATCTATGCCGGCGGCTATGACCGCTGCACGGACAGCGATCTGATCTGCATCACAGCCGGCCTACGGCGCAAGCCGGATGAGTCGCGCCTCGACCTGATCAACCGCAATGTGTCGCTGTTCCGCCAGATCCTCGACTCGCTCAAGTCGGCTGGGCTGAAGAAGGACGCGATCCTGTTTGTCGTCTCCAATCCGGTCGACATCCTCACGCGCCTGGCGATCGAGCATCTCGGCTATGACCCGTCGAAGGTCATCGGCCTGGGGACGCAGCTCGACACAGCCCGCTTCCGCTCGCTGATCGCACTGGAGCTCAACGTGCCGCCGACGCAGGTCAAGGCCCTGATCCTGGGCGAGCACGGCGATTCGATGGTGCCCATCTGGTCGAGCGCGACGGTGGCGGGCGTCAGCCTGACCAAGTGGCCCGGCTTCGGCCCGGCGCAGCAGCAGCGGGTCTTCGAGCGGACGAAGACCAGCGGGGCTGAATGCATCAAGCTCAAGGGCGGCGCCGGCTGGGCCGTCGGCCTGAGCATTGCCGAGGCGATTCACGCCATCGCCCTCGATCAGCCGGCCATCCTGCCGCTGAGCACGCAGCTCACCGGCGAATACGGCATCCGCGGCACGTGCACGAGCGTCCCGACGGAGATCGCACGCAAAGGCGTGATCCGCCGTCATGCCATCGAACTGTGGCCCAAGGAACAAAGCGCCCTCGTCGCCGGCGCCAAGCAGCTCGACGCGACGTATGGGCAGATTCAGAAGACTTAGGAACCTCGGAGACACAGAGACACGGAGAAGAAATCTCAGCCACCGATACGCACGGCTGAACACCGATGCGGAAACCTGAGTCAATGTGAAGAAACTATGTGACGTCTCTGCGTCTCCGCGTTTCTGCGGTGAACACGATATGAAAAGCCTGGATGCCAAACTCGCCCGGATTCATGCTGATCCCTTCGGCGCCAGGGATTTCATCCTGGCTGACGCCAAGGATGCGGATATGGCGTATGGCCTGGCAGCGCCGGGCGTGGATGCGCGGACCGGCAAGCAGCGATCGCTGGCGGATTACCGCGATCAGATGCGCGAGGTCGTGAAGCAGGGGCTGGTCGACATCATGCTGATGTCCGCCAGCACCAGCGAGGTGCTGACGATCGAGGAGCGGCTGTTCGACAACTCGACCGTCACCCCGGCTGCCCGAGCCAACGACACGACTGACATCCACCTGCCCCAGGGCGGCACCTACGGCGCCGAGCCGTCCCGGCCGTTTCAGTCGACCACGATCGACCACATCATGGCCGGCAAGCTCGACCCCACGCCCGAAGAGCGCAAACGCGGCGCCGACCTGGGGTTGTATTCGATCACGCCCAACAACAACATCGAGTTCGATTACCGCACGCTCCTGGCGTACAAGGAGTTCCGCCTGGAAGCCGAGCGTAAGGGCTTCCGGCATTTCCTTGAAGTGTTCGATCCCAATGCCTGCGGCGATCGCTGCCCCACCGATCTGGGCCGGTTCATCAACGACCTGATCGTCCGCACGTTGGCTGGCGTGCCCAAAGCCGGTCGGCCGCTGTTCCTCAAGATCGTCTACCACGGCCCCAAAGCCATGGAGGAGCTGGTCGCATACGACCCGCACCTCGTGCCCGGCATTCTCGGCGGCGGCAGCGGCACAACGTATGACGCCTTCAAGCTGCTGGAGGACGCCAAGCGCCACGGCGCCCGCGTCGCCCTCTACGGCCGCAAGATCAACAACAGCGAGCACCAGCTCACGTTCATCACCTACCTGCGGGCAATTGCCGATGGACAGATTGGGGCGGAGGAAGCTGTGAGGGCCTATCACGGCGATTTGCAGAAGCTGGGCATCAAGCCCTACCGCGATCTCAAAGATGACCTGCAATTAACCAGCACCGCCACCAGCTATTCGGGCAATAGTTCGCAAGTGTCGCTGGCGAAAGGAGAACCGACGACCTCCTCCATCCGCAAGACGGTCATCGCTCAGCCGTCCGCCCTGCCAAAGCGGTCCGACGGTAGTGTCGATTTCTCCCGTATGACCCAGGCGCAGAAGGTGGCTTACAACCGGCAGCGTATTGCATCGTTGTAACAGCTCGACAACGCAAGCATGCTCATCCCCGAACGCCAAACCAAACTCCGCCAGATCATCGCCAGCCGCGGCATGAGCGACCTGGAAACGCTGGCTGCCGAGCTGGGCGTCTCCACCTCCACCGTGCGCCGCGACATCGAAGCCATGGAGCAGGAAGGCGTCGTCAAACGCACGCATGGCGGCGTCATCTGGACCGGCGAGCGCGGCGAGACGGGCCTGCGTCCGTACGCATTTGATCAGCGGATGAACTACCAGCTCGAAGCCAAGCAGCGGATCGCCCGCGCGGCACGGAAGCTGGTTCAGCCGGGGCAGACCGTCCTCATCGACGGCGGCACGACCACCTTCCACCTGGCGCGCGAGCTCGTCGGCGAGCCGCTGCAACTGCTGACCAACTCCCTGCCGATCGCCAACCTGTTCCTCAATGACGACAACGTCGAGCTGATCCTGACCGGCGGGCTGGTCTATCCGCGATATGGCGTGCTGCTGGGGCCGATGACCGAGCACATCCTGCAAACGGTCCATGCCCAACTTATGTTCTTCAGCGTAGCCGGCGTTCGCGATGGCTCGCTGTATAACCAGAATCTGCTGCTGGTGCAGGCTGAGCGGGAGATGATGCGTCAGGCCCAGCAGGTGATCCTGCTGGTGGATTCCAGCAAGTTCGGCCAGCAGGCGTTAGCCCGCCTGTGCGGCCTGCGCGAGGTCGATACGGTCGTCACCGACGCCGGCATCCCCGAAGACTACGCCAAGGCCATCCGCGACTCCGATTGCGAATTGATCATCGCAACAGACGAAGACTGATCGCCCCTTCGTGGCACGGGCTACCAGACGACAAAATGGCACGCGCTGGACGCCTGTGCCACAAACCTGCCTTCCTCCGCGTCTCCGTGTCTCCGTGGTTCAAAAAACCTACGAAATGACCTCGAGTTGGCGCAAGCTCTTGGGCAGGAGGAAATCGATCCGCTCTTCCACCAGCGTGCGCGTCTCGACTTCGCCGCCGTTGAAGTCGTTTTTCAGGCGGGTGATCAGGTCCTGCACCAGGTGATCCGGTGCCGACGCCCCAGCCGTGATCAGCACGGACTTCACGCCGTCAAACCATTCCGGCTTGAGGTAGGTGTGGTCGTCGATCAGATACGCCGCCTTGCCGGCTTCGCGGGCGCGATCGACCAGCCGCTGAGAGTTGGAGCTGTTCTGGCTGCCGACGACCAGCACCAGATCGACCTCCGGCGAGATCTCGCTGACCGCCCGCTGGCGGTTGGTCGTGGCGTAGCAGATGTCATCCTTGTGCGGCGAGCGGATGTGGGGCCAGCGCTTCTTGAGCTCATCAATCACCCGCTGGGCGTCGGAAACGCTCAGCGTCGTCTGCGTGACAAACGCCAGGCGAGACTCGTTCGGCACCTGCACCTGCCAGACTTCCTCGGGCGATTCGACGACCGTGATCTGATCCGGCGCCTCGCCGACGGTGCCGATGGCTTCGTCGTGGTTCCGGTGGCCGATGAAGAGAATGTGATACCCGTCCCGCGCGAAACGCAGGACTTCGTTGTGGACTTTCATCACCAGCGGACAGGTCGCATCAACCTCATACAGCCGCCGCCGCTGGGCGGCCTGTCGCACAGCCGGCGAGATCCCGTGGGCGGAGTAGACCACCGTCGCCCCTTCGGGCACTTCCTCGATGTCATCCACGAACACCACGCCCCGCTGGCGAAATCCCTCCACCACGTGCCGGTTATGCACGATCTCATGGAAGACATAAACCGGCGGCCCCTGCAGTTGCAGCACGCGATCGACCACCTCGATCGCCATGTTGACGCCTGCACAGAAACCCCGCGGATTGGCCAGGATAATCTTCATTTACGACCCTTGTTGCTGATGAATGGTGCATGATGCATGACGAATGATGCATGAAGCTTGTTTCATGCGTCATTCATCATTCGTCACTCATCATTCATCATTCCGCATTCATCATTTCCCATTCCAACTTGACGCCCCCACGCGGGGCCGCAGAATCTTGGTGGCCTTGGCAGACCAACCCTCAACCATACCCGCCGATCGCCTGCGAATCCACGCGGCTCGTCGATTTACGCGCCGCCTGGCGACCAGCCATTACGAGAATTTCACCGTCGTTTCAGCCGCCCTGCCGCGGCATCTATGGCAGCATTTCTACAACATTTACGCCTTCTGCCGCCATGCGGACGATCTGGCGGACGAAATTTCTGAAACCGCCGAAAGCCTGCGGGCCCTGGCTGAGTTCCGGGCCGACCTGCTGCGGATCTACGACGGCCAGCCGCCGCGGCATCCCATCCACATCGCCCTGGCGGACACGATCCGGCAGTTCGACATCCCGGCGGAGCCCTTCCTGCGCCTTATCGACGCCTTCGAGCAGGACCAGCGTATCAACCGCTACCAGACCTACGCACAGGTACTGGACTATTGCACGCGGTCAGCCGATCCGGTCGGCCGGCTGGTGTTGTATCTGATCGGCTATTGCGATGAAACGCGCCAGCGGCTGTCGGATTGCACCTGCACCGCGCTGCAACTGACCAACTTCTGGCAGGACGTCGCGCGCGACTACCGCGACCGCAACCGCATCTACATCCCGGCTGAGGACTTGGCCGCCTTCGGCGTCACCGAGGCCGACATCGCGCAAGGCCGCTTCACGCCAGCCTACGCCGAGCTCATGCGTTTTGAGGTGGATCGGGCACAGAAGCTGTTCGATCAGGGGCGAAAGCTCCTGCCGATGATCGATCCGCGATATCGGATTGACATTGAGCTGTTCACGTTGGGCGGAGAAATGATCCTCCAGCGGATCCGCCAGATCGGCTACGACACCATCACCACGCGCCCCGTCCTGCGCCGGCGCGACAAGATGGGCCTGTTCGCCCGAATGCTGCTCGCCCATCTGTGGTGACAGCAGTACCGGTCCGCCAAGGCGCGCCCTACGACCTGCAGGACCGACCAACATTTGCAGGGGCACGTGGCGAGTACCCCACAGCGGCCGTGGACCCAGGATTACATCTCCCCTTCGTCGCTCCGTGGCTCTGTCGCTGCATCGCTCTGAGCCGGCTCGCTGTCCATCGCCCCGCCACCCAGGGCCGCATACAGCCGTACCTGATTGGCCAGGCGGACGCGGCGAAGCGTCACCAGATCCTGCTGGGCTGCGTACAGCGACCGCTGGGCGTCCAGCACGCTCAGGTAGCTGTCGATGCCCTCCTCGTAGCGGATGCTCGAGAGGCGATACGTCTCCGCGACCGCATCGACGACGGCCTGCTGAGCCGCGATCTGCTGATCGACCGTCCCACGGACAGCCAGCGCATCAGCCACTTCGCGGAAGGCGCTCTGGATTGCCCGCTCATAGCGAGCCAGCGCGATCTCCTGATCGATCTCGGTAACGCGCTCGGCTGTGAAGACGCGACGGTCAAAGATCGGCACCGTGATCTGCGGCGCAAACATCCACGTACCCGAGCCCGACTCAAACAGGCCGGACAGATCGGCACTGGCTGTCCCGGCAGCCGCCGTCAGGGTCACGCGCGGGAAGCACGCAGCCCGTGCCGCGCCGATGTTGGCATACGCGGCGCGAAGCTGATGCTCGGCTTCGAGAATGTCGGGCCGCTTCAGCAGCACTTCCGAGCTCAGCCCCGGCGAGATCTCCCGCGGCGGGGCCACGTCATCCAGGCTTTCGGGCAGCAGTTCCGGCGGAACCGGCCCACCGACCAGCAGGTTGAGCGCGTTGTGGTCCTGCGCCACAAGCTGCGTGTACAACGCCACCGCGCCGCGAGCGACTTCCACCTGCGCCACAGCACGGTGGATGTCCAATGCCGGCGTCAAGCCATTCTCATGGCGGCTTCGCACGAGGCGAAGGGCTGACTCCTGCGATTCGAGCGTCGTCTGCGCCAGCCGCAGGTTCTCGCGATCGGCTGCCAGCGACAGGTACGCATCGGCGACGGCTGAGATCAGCAGGATCTGCGAGCCGCGGCGGCCCTGCTCGGTGGCCAGGTACTGCTGCAGCGCTGCCTCTTCGAGATAGCGCAGGCGGCCGAAGATGTCGATCTCCCACGCCAGGCCGAGGTTGACGCTGTACTGCTCAACCGTCGATCGCCGGCCACTGGAAGATAGATCCGCGGGGACGCGCTGCCGCGAGCCCGCGGCCGTGCCGCTGAAATGCGGCTCGCCTTCCATCCGCTGGATGTTGTACATCGCCCGCGCGCGTTCGACGTTGAGCACAGCCAGGCGCAGATCACGGTTATTCTGCAGCGCCAGGTCGACTACGGCTTGCAGGCGCGGATCGACGAAGAACTCGCGCCATGGCAGATCGGCAGCCGCCGGAGCGGTTGTCGGAGCCGTCGTCGGCGCGGTGGTGGCGGCGGCCGCGTCGTACGCGTCGCCCGTGGGCCACTGCTCGGGCACCGGCGCGTCCGGACGCTCATACTTGGGCGCCAGCGAGCAGCCGCCGGCAATCGCAGTGGCTGCAGCGAGGATCAGGACATGCAGCTTCGTCATGGGTTTCAATCCTCTGTCGAGACGCCGGCCAGTGCCGGTTCCGGCTGGATGGCAGTCTTTTGCACCTTCGGTTGCTGCCCCCTGCCAAACACCTTGTAGATCAGGACATAGAACATCGGCGAGAAGAGCGTGACCAGGAACGTCGCGGTCACGACACCGCCGAGCACCGCGATACCGATCGCCCGCTGGGCGCCGGCGCCAGCGCCGTTGGCCATGGCCAGCGGCAGCACGCCGAAGCCGAACGCCAGCGACGTCATGACGATCGGCCGTAGACGCAGCCGCGCGGCTTCCAGCGTCGCGGGGATCACATCCATCCCCTCCTCGACGCGCGCCTTGGCAAACTGCACGATCAGGATCGCGTTCTTGGTGGTCAGACCCAGAATCGTCAGGATGGCGATCTGGAAGTAGACGTCGTTGGGCAAGCCGAACAGACTCGACCCGATCACGCCACCGATCGCACCCAGCGGCAGCACCAGCAGCACCGAGAACGGCACCTGCCAGCTTTCGTACAGCGCCGCAAGGCACAGGAAGATCACCAGCACCGAGAACGTGTACAGGATGCCCGTCTGCGACGAGGCCATCCGCTCCTGATAGGAGATCCCCGTCCAGTCGAAGGCAATCCCTTCAGCCAGTTGCGAGGCGATCTCTTCCATCGCCTGCATCGCCTCACCCGAGCTGTAACCCGGCGCGGCTTCGCCCTGGATGTTGATCGACGGGAAGGCGTTGTAACGCTCGAGCTTGGGCGAACCCTTGCTCCACCGCCCCTCGGCAAAGGCCGAGAACGGCACCATCTTGCCGGAGGTGTTACGGACATACAGCTTGCTGATGTCCTGCGGCAGCATGCGGTGCTCGGCATCAGCCTGCACATAGACGCGCTTCACGCGGCCGCCCTGGATGAAGTCATTGACGTACGAGCTGCCGAACGCGGCTCGGATGGTGTCGTGAATCGAACTGATCGGGATACCCAGGGCGCCAGCCTTGTCCCAGTCGATGTCGAGCCGGTATTCCGGCACGTCATCCATGCCGTTGGGACGCACCGACGCCAGCCGCTTGTCCTGGGCAGCCATCATCAGCAACTGGTTGCGGGCTTCCATCAGGGCGTCATGCCCCAGGCCGCCGCGATCCTGCAACTGGAAGTCGAAGCCCTTGGCGTTGCCCAGCTCGACCACCGCCGGCGGCGCGAAGGCGAAGACCATCGCGTCATGCCACTGCGAGAACTGCATCATCGCCCGGGCGGCGACCTGGTCGACCTTCAGTCTCTTGTCCTGGCGCAGCTCCCAGTCCTTGAGCTTCACGAACGCCATACCCATGTTTTGACCCGGGCCGGCAAAGCTCGAGCCCGAGATCATCATGACGGTTTCGACGGCGTCGGGTTCGTTCTCGCGGAAGTACTCGCGCACACGCGCCATGACCGCCTGCGTGTTTTCGAGCGTGGCGTTGGGCGGCAGGATGGCCTGCACCATCATCATGCCCTGGTCTTCGTCGGGCAGGTATGCCGTGGGCATCCGGCGGAACAGGACCACCAGCGCCCCGACGATGATGACGAAGATCACGATGTACCGGACCGTGTGGTGCAGCGCCCGGTTCACCTGGCCGAGATACAGATTGCTGGCGCGGTTGTAAACGCGGTCAAACCACCGGAAAAACGGCCGCATGAACCAGATGCCGCCTTCAGCCGGCTGATGCCCCTTGCCGACGGGCTTGAGCATCGAGGCGCACAGCACGGGCGTAAGGATCAACGCCACCACCACCGACAGCATCATCGCCGCGATGACGGTGACGGAGAACTGGCGGTAGATCACGCCCGTCGAACCGCTCATGAACGCCATCGGCCCGAACACGGCGGACAGCACCAGGCCGATGCCGATCAGGGCGGGCGTGATCTGGTCCATGCTCATGCGCGTGGCTTCGCGCGGCGACAGGCCCTCTTCGCTCATGATGCGCTCGACGTTTTCGACGACGACGATGGCGTCGTCGACCAGCAGGCCGATCGCCAGCACCATCGCGAACATCGTGAGCATGTTGATCGAGTAGCCGAAGATCGCCAGCACCGCGAATGTGCCGAGGATAACCACCGGCACGGCGATCGTCGGAATCAGCGTCGCCCGCATGTTCCCCATGAACAGGTACATCACGAGGAACACCAGCACGATGGCTTCAAACAGTGTGCGGACGACGTCCTTGATGGCGACCTTGACGAACGGCGTCGTCTCGTACGGGAACGAGTACTTCAAACCGGCTGGGAAGTACTCGGCCAGTTCCGCCATCTTGGCCTTGACGGCATCGGCGGTGGCCAGCGCGTTGGCGCCGGGCGCCTGGCGGATGGCCACAGCAGCCGACGGCTTGTCGCCGTAGTAGACCTCGACGTCATATCGCTCGGCCCCCAGCTCGGTGCGGGCGACGTCGCGGACGCGGACGACCGAGCCGTCCGGGTTCGTGCGGATGGGGATGTTGCCGAACTCTTCGGGGGTTTCCAACAGGTTCTGGACGGTGATCGTCGCGTTGAGCTGCTGGCCTTCAACGGCTGGAGCGCCGCCGAACTGACCGGCGGAGACCTCGACGTTGTAGCTGCGCAGCGCCGCGACGACATCGGCGATCGTCAGGTGGTAGTCGGTGAGCTTGGCTGTGTCCAGCCAGATGCGCATGGCGTACTGGCCGCCGAAGGCCTCGACCTCACCCACGCCCGGCACGCGCGCCAGCACCTTCTCGATGTTCGAGGAGACGTAGTCGCGCACGTCGATACCGCTCATACTCCCGTCCTCGGAGTAGAGGTTGACGATCATCAGGTAGTTGCGCGTGGACTTGGAGACCTTCACGCCCTGCCGCTGGATCACCTCCGGCAGGCTGGCCATCGCAAGCTGCAGCTTGTTCTGGACCTGCGACCAGGCCAGGTCGGGATCGGTGCCGGGGGCGAACGTCAGCTCGATGCGGCTCTGGCCGGACGAGCTGCTCGATGCCGACAGGTACAGCAGCTTGTCAAAGCCGGTCATCTTCTGCTCGATGACCTGCGTGACGCTGTCTTCAACCGTCTTAGCCGACGCGCCGGGATAGAACGCATCGATGGCGATCGACGGCGGCGCGATCGGGGGATACTGGCTGACCGGCAGGTTGTAGATCGCCAGCGCGCCGGCGAGCATCAGGATGATCGCGATCACCCATGCGAAGACCGGCCGGTCCAGGAAAAACCGTGATAACACGTTCGTTCTCCGTCAGTTGATTTCCGCGGTGGGCGCTGCGGCACTGGGCTGCTTCGACGTAGCCGGCAGCACCTCGGCAATCCGCACGGGCATGCCCGGGCGAAGCCGCTGAACACCCTTGACGATCAGGCGATCGCCGACGTTCAGGCCTTCGGTGATCAGCCACTGGTTCTCGACGGCTTGCTCAGCCACGAGCGGGCGCACCTGCACCTTGTCTTCGGAATCCAGGACCATCGCGACGGCTGTGCCGCGCGCATCACGCGTGATCGCGCTTTGCGGGACGAGGATCGCCTGCTGGTCGACGCCCTGTCGCACGATGGCGCGGGCAAACATGCCGGGCAGCAGCACGCCGTCCTTGTTGGGCACTTCGATCCGCAGGATGACCGAGCCGGTCGACGGATCGACGTTGACCTCGCGGAACTTCAGCTCACCCGGCTCGCCGTAGGGCGTGCCGTCTTCGAGGATGATCTGGACCTGGTTGTTGCCGTTGAGGCTGAGGCGGCCGCTCTCGAGGCTGTTGCGCAGGCGGATCAGCTCGGCTGTCGACTGCGGGACATCGAGATAGACCGGATCGAGGGCCTGAATGGTCGCCAGCGCCAGCGGCTGATAGGCCGTGACGATGGCGCCTTCGGTGACATTGGATCGGCCGATGCGGCCGGAGATCGGCGCGGTGATGCGCGTATAGCCGAGGTTGATCTCAGCCGTCTTGAGGGCGGCTTCGGCCTGCTTAATGGCAGCCTGCGCCGTGGCCAGAGCGCCGCGGTCGCTTTCGACCTGGGCTTGGAGGGCCTGGAGCGTCGCCTCGGCGACATCGACGTCGGTCGCTGCCTTGTCGCGTTCGCTTTCGGAGACGGCGCGCTCCTTGACGAGGTTTTCCAGGCGCTTGAGGTTGAGCTTCGCCAGGTCGAGCGTCGCCTGCTGGCGGCGGACGTTGGCGAGGCTGGCTTCGAGGACGGCCTTGGCGCGTTCCTCAGCCTTCTGGGCGGCCACGAGGTTGGCTTGGGCGCTGTCGACGGCTGCCTGGAACGGCGCCGGGTCGATCTCGTAGAGGACCTGCCCGGCTTCGACGTCGCTGCCTTCGGTGAACAGGCGGCGAAGGATCAGCCCGCTGACCTGAGGCCGGACCTCGGAGACGCGCGAGCTGACGATGCGTCCGGGCAGCTCGGTGGTCAGCAGCAGCGGCTGAGGCTGCACCGTCATCACCGAAACCGCAGGTGGCGGGGGTGGTGGCGGCTGTTCGGCCTCTTTGCAACCGGCCGCCAGCAGCGGACCGATCACTAAAGCCGCTCCTGCAATGGACTTATATATAGCGCGTCGCATGGATGTTACTCCAAGTGGGTTTCAAGGCGGGATTGTGTGGGATAGTCGTTGGACTTCAGGTTTGCTGAACAATAGTTTAGAACGAACGTTCTAAAAGTCAAGGACTCTTTTGAACAAACGTTCAATTTTTGGAGGCGCCCGTTATACTCAGGCCGCCCCACCGCGCCAATGAATCCGACATGCCCAAGGTGAAAAAAACGTCCAACCCTTCCGACACCCGCCAGAAGCTCCTGGACGCCGCCGCCGAGGTCTTCGCGGAGCTGGGGTATCACCGGGCCACCATCCGCGAGATCACCCGCCGCGCGGGGGCGAGCGTCGCGCTGGTGAACTACCACTTCCGCGACAAATCGGAGCTTTATATTGAACTGCTCCGCCGCCTGGCTGAGGAGGCAAAAAACGTCATCCCGGGCGAGGAGGTCCTCATCGGCCCGCCTGAGCAGCAGTTGCGCAGGTTCGTCGGGCAGTTCCTGACCCGAGCCCTCGATCCCGCCAAGCCGCAGTGGCGCCGGCAGATCTTCGCCCGCGAGATCGCCCAGCCGAGTGCGGGATTTGAGATTGTGCTGGAGATGACGCGCCCGCTGTACGACCGCCTCGGCAGGATTGTGACGGCCATCGCCGGCAAACCCCTGCCACCCCGCGCCGTCGCCCTGCACACGGCCAGCATCCTCGGCCAGTGCCTCTATTACATCGAGCACCGCGCCATCATCCACGCCGTTCAGCCCGGCCTGGCCGACTACGACCACGTCCCCGACATCTGCGAACATATCAGCGCAACGACACTGGCAGCCATCCGCAGCAACTGAGGTGCTGTTGCGAGTTCCGAGTTGCCAGTTGCCAGTTACGAGTTCCCCACCATCTCCCTGCCCCGCCGACACCCCCGCATCCAGCCACCCACGAGTAACAAGTAACAAGCAACCAATGACAAATGACGAATTTTCGATCTGATCTGACGCATAGTCGACCAGCCGATCAGGCCAATGCGCCGTATGATTGACCCTGTCGCGCCGACGCATTTCCGCTGCTGCGGAACCGGCGCATCGGGGCTGGGACGCCCCGGCATTTCATGCCCAGGGAATAGAAAAACTGGCGAAAGGCGACAGATGCGGCACTCATCTCGGCTCAACATCTTGCGTCGTGCGTTCACGCTGGTCGAGTTGCTCGTCGTGATCGGTGTTATCGCGCTGCTGATCGCGATTCTCCTGCCGGCTTTGCAGCGGGCGAGAGAGGCGGCACAGGCAACCGTCTGCCAGAGCAATCTCCGGCAGATCGGCATGGCGGCGAACATGTATGCAGCCGACTGGAACGGTGTGATGATCGCTGAATGGCATGAACTAAGCGGCGATATCACGGGGTGGCCGATCTTTCTCGCCGGCTATGACATGCGCAAGCAATTTGCGGGAACCGTATATCTTCCCGAAGGTACGGGGGTCTTCGGGTGCCCAAGCAGCAGCGGCTACCACTTGGATCTGCCGATCTATGGCAAGCCGCTCAATCCCGGCCGAAACTACGGCTACGGGATGTATGTCGTGCGGGATGAGAAGAATCACCCTGACAAGAACTTCACATGGGTGAAGCAGCTTGGCCCTACGGATTTCCCGGATGGACACCCCACGCGCCCGAATCTTCAACTCCATCAGCTCTCCCGCGTCAAGGGAGCCTCGGAGATCGTTTGGATGGGAGATTCAACCTCGCGCCACGGATTTGCCACCGGCTACGGCAGGTCACTGGCCCTCTTCACCTCCAAGGATACTGGCGGTAAGTCATACTTCGACACCCGACTTCATCTGCTTCACCGTGAGAAGGCCAACGTGATGTTCTACGATGGTCACGTTGAATGCCTCGCTGCCGAGGACATCAACCGCACGCGTGCAAAGATCATCCTCTTTTACAAGCAGGACTACACCGCCCTACAACTGCCATCGCCGTAAGCGATCTGCGCTGCGTGTGACACTTCAGAACCGCCACCGACGAGCGCAGCACCGTGCGCTCGCGGCAGGCAGATAGCCTGCCCTTACACACCCCCACTGCCAACTGCCAAATAACCGATGCCGCCTGCTGCTTGCTGCCTGCTGCCCGCCGCCTGCCGCCTGCCGCCTGCTACGCGTAACTGTGCAACCCCACCAGGAAGAAGTTCACCCCGATCCAGTTGAACAGCATGATGAAGAAGCCCACGATCGACAGCACCGATGTCCACCACGCCTTCTCGGGCGTGATGAACCGCACGTGCACGATCACCAGGTAGACGATCCACGTCACCAGAGCGAAGGTCTCCTTAGGATCCCAGCCCCACGGCCGGCCCCAGGACTGGTCCGCCCACACCGCCCCCAGGATGATCCCCACGCCCAGCACCCAGAACGCGAGCTGAAGCACCACCAGATTGCACAGGTCCAGCGTCGCAAGCTGGGTTCGCGCGCGTTCCTGCGCGGGCTGGGCTGCGCGAGCCGTGCGGACGGCTGCCAGCTTTTCGCGCACCTTCGGCTGAGGGATGAACAGTGCCATCGCCAGCATCTGCCAGGCGCTCAGCGAAAGCGCCCCCGCCCTGCCGCTGCCGCCGGGCAGATAGGCCGATTCATCCCGCTCGGCTGCATCCGCACTGAGCTGCCGCGCCGGCAGCCGCGACACCGTGCGATGCTCCCGGAAATACACCACCAGCCACCACACCCCCAACAGGAAGCTCATCGCGATCAGCGCGTATGACGCCGTCACCGTCGTCACGTGCAGGTACAGCCAGTAGCTCATCAGCACGCCGCTCACCTGCCCGATCTCGCCGCCGATCTCCCGCTTGAACACGTATGGCGCCGCGAAAATCGCCGTCAGGCTCAGCCAGCCGACGAAGCTGGCCGCCGCGCCGAAGATGGACCGCCCCTTGCGCAGCTCCAGGATCAATCCCAGCAGCGCCCCGAACCACGCGCTGAACAGCACGCTCTCAAACTGGTTCTTGATCGGAATGGACTCAAACCAGTTGCCGACGCTCTTTTCCACCAGCCACCAGCGGACCGCGATCCCCAGCGTGTGCACCACAAACCCCACGACCAGCAACCGCAAGCCCCACAGCCGCAACCCGGTCACACGCGACCGCGCCGCCATCAGAAAGCACACAAACGCCACGAAGTACAGTGCCGCCCCCGGCAGCGTCAGCTTGAACAGGCGGTTGTACAGCACCTCCGTCTTGCGGCGCGCAAACGACGGGTAGACCTCCGGGTTGATTTGCGGCAGCACCTCCGCGACGCGCACGGCATTGTCGTTGACCTGCTGCGCATTGCGGCGCATCCAGCCGACACGCAGGTCCACCATCGACTGCAGCACCTGCTTCAGCAGATCAGCCCGATGCGCGTATTCCGGCACTTCCGGCACATTCGCCAGACCGACCGCGGCTGCGCTGGCCCGGAACTCCGGAATCGCCCCCGCCACCTGGTTCATCCGCCGCCACAGGTGATCGGACGGATCAGCCGTCGGCGGCGCGATCATCGGCCAGTCGCGCATGTCGATGCTCAGCAATTCCTGCATTGTCATCGCCGCCATACGCAGCTCATTGACGGCATCGAACTTATGCACAGCCGACGACTGCACCCGGCTCAGCATCTCCTGCACTTGCGGCTGAAGGAAAAAGTGCAGCGAGATCGTTCCTTCCTTGAGGATGCGTGCCTTCTCCTCCGCATCGATGATGTCCAGTTCCTGGAAATCATGGCGGAGGGTCGCATTCTTGATGCGGATGAGATTGCGGTGGAGATACGCCTGCGGCTGGAACGTGATATCCAGCACGCTGTAGAGCGCATCGTGGCCGTCGAGGGTCGACTTGCCGGTGATCTGGTTGAGCGTCTGCCGTGCGTAGGTGTCCAGCGTCTTGAGCGTCTGCGCATGCTGGATGGTCAGCGTTCGCAGCGGCGTCAGGTCCACCTGCTGGGCGAAATCATCCGTCTCCTGGCTGTACGCAGGAACGATGGCGACAAGCAGTGCGAAGATGATGGCAAATCGTTGGAGCATTGGTGGTGGTCAGTGGTCGGTTGTCCGTTGTCAATTGCAGGGCTGCTGGGTCCGCCTTGGCGGACCGCTTGTGGAACGGGCGGAACATCGCCCGCCCCGCGAACGACCTCGGCCCCGTCTCCGTGGCACGGGCTACCCGCCCGTGATGTCGATGCAAGCCACGGGTTGGTCGCCCGTGCCACATCCTGAACTCCGCCGTCACGAGGACGCGGACACGGCCGGTTCCTGATCTTCCGCCGTCGGCGTGGCGGCATCTGCCTTCGGACGGCGCTGGGCGGCTTGCTTGAGGGCACGCTCTTTCATCCGCTGGATGATGACCGGCTTGAGGTAGAACGCCCACAGCAAACCGATGACCATCAGCGTGCAACCAGCCGTCATTACCCAAACCCCCGGGCGGTTGCCGACACCCAGTACCGTGAAGCTCTGGTTCTCCCGGTCGAAACGCGCCTGAAACAGCGTCCATTCGCTGTCACCCAGGCCACCGAAGTAGACCGGATTGTTCATGTGTACGACAGCCTGGCGGGACTCACCGGTTTCGCGGTCGGTGATCGTGATCGTGCTCTTGAAGTCGCGGAACAGGTTGGTGGTCTGCGGCGTGCCGCCGGGGTAGTTGACCAGCTCAAACTTCTCGAGCGTCACGAGCGCCGGCATCTGCAGCGACGTATTGCCAAGCTGAAGCTGGAGCACATCGCCCGTCTGCGGCAGGCGGACCTGTCCGCCCGTCCACTCGTTTTCGAAGATCCATTCCTGGAACGGAACGGCGACTTCCTGCGACCAGTCGCCCATCCGCACGCGCGCGACCAGCACCTGGAAGATTCCCGCCTGATCGCTGCGGCGCAGCTCCGGCGGAACCGGCTGAACATGGTCCGCCAGCGCCGCTCGATCCAGCCGGCTCGCCGTCACCTGATAGGCATGGCCATGCTCATCGCCCAGCGCGAACTCGATCTGCGCGCCCTCGGCGATGCGGCTGGCCGGTTTGTCCTTCGCCGGCAGAGACAGCAGCGCCAGCCGCCGCTCGCTGGTCACCAGCAGATAATGATCCCCCTGCCGCGGCAGCAGCAGGCCATGCGGGTCGTTCAGCGAATAGCTGGTGACAAGATTCGCATCGAGCGGTTTGGTCTGCCGCTGGCCGAACGGGCCGGCGCCTTCGACCCCCAGCTTCCAGTCGGTCGGATTCGGCCGGCCGGGGATCACCTGCCGCCGGAACTGCATCTGCGGCGACTTCACCATCATCGTCAGTAACGGCACGATCTGGCCGTCGGTCGCCGGGAAGGCAGGGTCAAACTCCTCGATCGTCAGCTCGTAGCCCGTGTCACCGATGGCGTACGTGCCGCCCACCTGCACATCCAGCGTCTGCGAGACCTCGCCGATCGTCACGGTCAGGCGATGCAGATGGGCAGCCGACTCCAGCAGCGGCTGAAGGTGATCATCCGGCAGATGCCGATGCTCGATCAGCCCCACAGGCGTGCCCAGCCAGCGGCGACGGGGATCTGTCCAGCTCACATGATGCGTGCTGGGCTGATCGTCGTGCGGATCGATCACATCCAGGCGGATGATCGGGGCCGTGGCGTCCGGCGCGTCGATCACGCGGCTGGTGATCGTGGCATACGGGTGGAAGGCGACGATGTCGATCTCGAGCTTGTCGGGCAGTTGGAACTGCCGCCAGACGGGCGAGGCCAGGTACTGGCCGGTCGCCTGATCGGGCAGGTAGACCATCGGCTCGATGTTGCGCAGCTCCTTGCGATCGAGGCGGGCGGCGTTGCCCCACTCCGGCCCAGCCGGTTTGAACCGCGGCAGCGACGGCAGCGGCTGATGCTTCAACTGGATGCCGTTGAAGCGCATGTATAGCGACCGCTCATTCAGATCGTAGTAACGCGACGATGTCTGGCCGACGCGGATGAACGTCATCCCCTCGGTCTTGTACTTGAAGTAGAGCATCATCCCAAAGACCAGGACGATGATGCCCGAGTGGATCATCCACACGCCGTAGCGCGGCGGCGTGAAGGGGATGCGCTCGATCGTGACGGCTGACAGGTTTAACACCAGCACCAGCGACAGCACCGCCAGCGGCCAGGCGGTGAAGAACTGGTGCTCGTTCATCTCGAAGTACTCGCGCACCGCCGGCACGCCCGACCCCAGGGCGATGTAGATCGCCATCAGGACCATCAGGACGATACCGAACAGCACGCTCCCGAGCGTGCAGCGGTACAGCTTGGAAAGAAATCTCAGGATCAACGTGCTATTTCCGTCCACGCGCCAAGCCTCCCCAACGCCGGAGGCATTTGGGGGCCGATTGTACGACCTCTCAGGTGCATTGCTATGCCCAAAACCCCTGCGACCCGTTGACGCAGGCTGAGCCCGCCAATGCCTAACATTTTCTTAATTTGCCTCTTGACAGCCGCCCGGATGCGGGCCATAGTATCCGCGGACGACTGTCCAGCCCGGGGTTCCGGTGCGCATCTTTCCCCCGCCCGCCGAAACCCGATGTAACAAAATGCAACAGAATGCAACATCCAAAAAAGATCGCGGGAATCCGCCTAAGCTGTTGCGCGAATAGAACTTAGCTGTGCAACATGCCCCCCGGCAGCCCGGTCGGGACCCAGGGGGCAGTGAGATGGGATCGAACGCCCGCACGCGGCGTTCGGGAGGATCGGCGATGACCAGAATGCTTCAAACCGCCCTGCTGCTGCCGATGGTGCTCGCGCTGTCCGCCTGCTGCCAGAAGGCCCCCAGCGGCCATGTCCCCGCCCCCAGCACCCAGCCGCTGGCGGATCTACGCGACGCTCCCTCACCCCAGCCGGAGCCTGCCACCATGGAACAGTTCACCGGCCTGCTCGAGGGCGGCATCATGGCCATCGGCGGCGAAACTACCGGCTGGCGGCTTGTCGGTGACGGCCAGACCGGCGCGATCGAGGTCGATGTGTCAGCCGTCCAACCCACCGCTGAACGACTCCAGGGCCGGCGCGTCACCATCACCGGCCGCATCACCACACGCACGTACGTCGAACGCGGAGACGTGACGGTTCTCGTCGCCAGTCGCATCGATCCAGCGGAGTGATGGATTTCAGATTTCGGATTCCGAATTTTGGATCTTGGCTTCTTGAAGCGTGAAGCTTCTTTGGAACTTGGTGATTGGAGCGGGGAGCTTCACCACCCCCATCTGCGTTCATCGCTGTTGATCTGCAGTTCCCTGAATCGCAGCCTCCAGCCGCTGAACCGCCTGCTGCAGCTCAGCGACCTGCTGTTCCAGCGTCGCGACGCGCTGCTGCAGCGACACCCCGCCGGCGGCTGCCGATTCCTCATCGGACGGCCCGACGCGATCCAGCGGATGCGCGTCCGGCGCCAGCAGTTGCACATACAGATCCGCCCGGCTGCCCGGCGGCGGCGGCAGATGCCGCACCAGCGGCGGATCACGCTCGATGAGCATGTGCAGAATGTCGCGCACCGCCATCGTCGATTCGAATGGACTCATCCGCGATGCGCGGCTCCGCAATTCGCCCAGCGTCTGCGGGCCGCGCAGCAGCAGCTCCGCCAGAAGCGCCAGCGCTGCCTTGCCCAAGCCCAGCTTCTCCCCCAGCTCGTGGCGATACTTCGCCACGCGGCTGCCGACGGTGTGCACTTCAACGATCAGCCCCAGCGCCTTGAGTGCGTTGACGGCTGACAGCACTTCCTTCTCCGCGAGGTTTGTGACGGGATGGCGGTTGTTCTTCTGATTGGCGCCCGCCACGAGGCTGTTGAGCGTCATCGGGTAGTTCTCCGGCGTCGTCATCGACTTTTCCAGAAGCACCCCCAGCACGCGAGCCTGGTCGAAAGTGAGGTCAAACATGTGTCCTTCCCGGGTTGGTGTTCGTCTGCGTCGGCAGACCATCGTGACGTGCAAAGCGCCTCCGCACAACCCCCGCGAGGCGCGCGTGGGCCATGCAGTACAAACTGTCACAGCCGTCGCCCCAATGGCGCGCATGAAAAGACTCGCAGGCGGCCGTGGAGACCGCCTGCGCTCTTCGGGGGAGACTACCTGTGGGCGACGGCACTTACGGCTGAGGCGCCGTCGCTGCGTTGTTCATCGGATAGCGAATCATCATCCGCGCATCGAGCAGTTCCGTGCTCGGGCGCCGGATGGCCCCCTCATCCCATCCGGCGTCCATCGTTCGTGCCGTACGATCTTCGACATCGGATTAAATCCGCGTCGCGTCAACCCGCGGAAGCGGGGTGCGACAGAATGCGTCGCATAGTCGGCAGTCTGTGCGGGTCGTATCGTCTGGGGCATGCCCCTTTCGCGAACGGTCGCCCTCCGTACAATCCGCCGCAGGCTATGGCCAAGGCACGAAATGATCTGCTGGACCGCCTGACGTACCTGGCCCTGCGGCTGGTGTCGGCGGCGTTGCATTGCTTCCCGGTCGATCTGAACCTGCGCACCGCGCGTCTGATCGGCCGGTGCATGTATCGCCTGGACCGGCGCCACCGCAATCGCGCGCTGCACAATCTTGCCCGCAGTTTTCCTGAGCAGTCCGAACAATGGCGTGAGGAGATGGCTCGGCGCAGCATGGAGCATCTGGTGATGCTCGGCGTCGAGGTGCTGTTCACCACGCGACTGCTGCGCATCGACACCTGGCGGCGGTACATCGAGCTCGACAATCTCCGCGACACGGTTCGGCTGCTGCTGCAACGCAATCAGCCGATCGTCATGCTCACCGGCCATTACGGCAACTGGGAGATCCTGGGGTATGTGCTGGCGACGCTCGGTTTTGAGACTGTCTCTGTCGCCCGCCCGCTGGACAATCCCTACATCAACCGCTGGCTGCTTGGCGTGCGCGAGCGGCAGGGTCAGCGGATCCTCGACAAGAAAGGCGCGATCGCGGAGGTGGGCGATCTGCTGGAGAACGGCGGCACGGTTGGTTTCATCGCTGACCAGAACGCCGGCAACAAGGGGCTGTTCGTCGACTTCTTCGGCCGAAAGGCCAGCACGTACAAGTCGATTGGTCTGCTGGCGATGCAATACAGCGCACCGGTGGTGATCGGCTATGCCCGCCGGCTGGGCGATCGGTTCCGGTTCCGCCTGGCCGTGCAGGACATCATTTATCCGTCGGATTGGGCCAATCAGGACGATCCGCTCTTCTACATCACCCAGCGCTACACAGCCGCGATCGAGCAGTTCGTCCGCGACGATCCCGGCCAGTACCTGTGGGTGCACCGACGCTGGAAGACCCGCCCCAAAGGCGAGCAACCCGAGCCCTACGACTGATCCTCGGAGCACACGAAGGTGCCAAGTGCGCGAAGGAGGCGCACAGATCGCAAAGCACTCAAGGATTGCAAAGCATTGACCTGTGGCACGGGCTACCACAACATCATGGCATCAACATAGGCGATAGTCGCCCGAAATCGTCATCCTGAGCGTAGCGAAGGATCTCAACCGTCCGAACGCCGAGATCCTTCGCTTCGCTCAGGATGATCTTCGCGAAAGGACTTGCGCCGATCATGCACAATGTTGTACCAGCCCGCGCACTCACGAAGCGCCGCTGCGCCTCCGCGTCTCTGCGGTGAGAAACACGCCCGTGACGCGGGTATCGCATCTGCCTTGCCGCCCTGTCGCCGTTGCGACCTCCGCCAGGCCGCATCATGCCATCGGCCGCCCGAAATGCGCCAGCTCCGGCTGGGCGATCCGCCGGAAATCGCTGAGGCGCATCGTGATCGACGCGTCATGCCGCCCGGCCTGGAACGTGACGCAATCGTCGTTCAGCAGCGAGCTGTCCATGATCGTCGGCACGCCGAACATCCGCCCGATCGGCGGCTCGGCGCCCAGCTCGCAATCCTGGAACACCTCCTGCAGTTCCTTCTCGTCCGCCAGGCGCACATGATCCACCTCAAGCTGTCGCCGCAGCTCTTCCAGGTCGATCCGGTGACAGGCCGGCAAGGCGCACAGGATGAACTGGCCGTCCGCCTCGATGAGGACGGGCTTGATCACCTGCATTCCCGGGACGTGCTCAACCGCGGCCAGCGTCTGGGCGGTGTAGACCTGCGGATGGTACGACACATGGTAGGGAACGCCCATTTCGTCGAGGTACGTCTGAAGGTTCATGGCTACCTCCGTGCCAGGCGTTGAACCTTCACTCTACTCCGATCGGCGCGCCCCCTTCAACGGCAAAATCGCACGCCGGCTGAGGCCGTTGCACACACCATCGTCAACATGCCGATTGACACCGGCGCGCAAAGCTGCGATCACAGCCTCAGCACTTTCCGGAGGTTGCACATGGCCACGTCTTCTTCACGTTTCAGCCAAAGCGACGATGCACAGATGCTCTGGTCGAGCTCGCCCATCTGGCAACGCACGCTCAACAACTTCCGCCAGGCAGCCGAGCTCATCAATCTCGACCGCAACACCGCTGCCCGCCTCAGCCGGCCCGAGCGGATGATGGTCGTCTCCATCCCGGTGCGGATGGATGACGGCCACGTGCAGGTCTTTACCGGCTATCGCGTGCAGCACAACGACTCCTGCGGGCCGTACAAAGGCGGCATCCGCTACGCGCCTGAGCTGGACCTGGGCGAAGTCTGCTCGCTTGCGATGCAGATGACATGGAAGACGGCCCTGATCGGCCTGCCGCTGGGCGGCGCCAAGGGCGGTGTGACGGTCGATCCGACGAAGCTGAGCTACTCCGAGATCCAGCAGCTCACCCGTCGCTACACAGCCGAGATCATGCCCATCATCGGCCCGGACGTGGACATCCCCGCGCCCGACATGGGCACCAACGAACGCCACATGGCCTGGATCATGGACACCTACTCCGCCCGCGTCGGACACACGACGCCCGGCGTCGTCACGGGCAAGCCCGTGAGCGTCGGCGGCTCACTGCTCCGCCGCGAAGCCACCGGCCGCGGCGTGGTCTACACCATCGAAGAAGCCGCCAAACATCTGGGCATGGCGTTGGAAGGCGCGACCTTCGCCGTGCAGGGCTTCGGCAATGTCGGCTCGGTCGCAGCCCATGAGATGGTCAAGCGGGGCGCACGCTGCGTCGCCGTCGCCGACATCAGCGGCGCGATCATTGACCCCGCCGGCCTCGATATCCGCGAACTGACCGCCTACACCGCCAGGCACGGCTCATTGGCGGGCTTCAAGCATCCGCAGCGCGTCGACGACCCGCGCGAGGCGCTGTACGTCCCCTGCGACGTGCTCATTCCCGCCGCCCAGGGCAATGTCATCACTGCCGACAACGCCGAGCGCCTGCAGTGCCGCATCCTCGCGGAAGGCGCCAACGCCCCCACCGCGATGGGAGCCGATCCGATCCTCCAGGACAAGGGCATCTTTGTGATCCCCGACATCCTCTGCAATGCCGGTGGTGTCACGGTGAGCTACTTCGAGTGGGTCCAGGGCGGCATGCACTTCTTCTGGAGCGAAGAGGAGATCGACTCGCGCCTAAGCCGCCTGCTCCGCGGCGCGTTCGCACGGATGATGGACGAGTGCAAACGCCTCAACACCCCGACGAGGATGGCGTCGTTGACGATTGCGATCCGACGCGTGGATGAGGTGATGAGGAGCCGGGGATTGTTTGCGTGAGGAAGAGACGAAGAGGCGAAGCGACGAAGGGAAGCTGCCTGCTGCCTGCTGCCCGCTGCCCGCCGCCTGCTGCCTGCTCACTCCCTCACCGGCTCCGGAATCGGCGTCTCCATCGGCCGCTTCCAAAGCTGGTGGATCCGCCAGTGCGCGTCGTCGCGCTTCGGGTAATCCATACGGAAATGCGCCCCGCGCGACTCCGTCCGCGTGTAGGCAGCCATCGTGATCAGATGGCAGACCGTCAGCATGTTCTGCAACTCCCAGCCGGCGATGGCTGGCTCGGCGCCCAGCACCTGCGGGTCGAACGTCTTGTCCATGACGTACCGGCTCCAGAAGGCGATGATCTCGCGCGTCTCGGCCAGCCGGTCGCCGCTCCGCTCGATGCCGACGTTGCGCCACATCACGCTGCGCAGGCTGCTGCGGATGTCCTGAATATCCAGCTCCGTCTTGTGCGACGGCGGGATGCGATGCTCCAGCGTCAGCGGAAACTTCACTTCCTCCTGCGTCGCCTCCGCGGCTGCCAACGCACCGGCACGCGCACCGTAGGCCAACCCCTCCAGCAGCGAGTTGCTGCCCAGCCGATTGGCGCCATGCAGTCCCGAGCATGCCACCTCCCCCACCGCAAACAGCCCCCGCAGGCTGGTGCGCCCATCCTGATCCACGTCAACACCGCCGATCATGTAGTGCGCAGCCGGATGGATCGGAATCAGATCGCGCGACGGATCGATGTCGAACTGATCGACAAGCTGCGAAAGCTGCGGGAACCGCTCGCGGAACTGCTCAGCCGGCAGATGCCGCACATCCAGGTATACATGCGTGTAGTGCGTCTTGCGGATCTGCTGCACGATCGCCCGGCTGACAACATCGCGCGGCGCCAGCTCGGCCATCTCGTGGTAGTCGGGCATGAAGCGATAGCCGTTGCGGTCGACCAGATGCGCGCCTTCGCCGCGCACCGCCTCGGTGATCAGCGCGCGGCTGGACCCGGCGACGTACAGCGTCGTCGGATGGAACTGGACCATCTCCATGTCCTGCAGCGCCGCGCCGGCGCGGTAGGCCATGGCATGACCGTCGCCCGTAGCGATGCGCGGATTGGTCGATTCGCGATAGAGCTGCCCTGTGCCGCCGCTGGCCAAGATCGTCCGCCGCGCCCAGATGATGCTGACGCGGCCGTCGATCATCGCCAGCGCACCCAGGCACTGGTTGTGCTCTTCGTCGGTGAGCAGATCGATGACGAAGCACTGCTCGATGATGCGGATCGCCTCGCGGCCCATGGCTGTGCGGATGAGCGTCGTCGCCAGCTCGCGGCCGGTGGCGTCGCCATAGGCATGCAGGATTCGCGCAAAGCTGTGCCCCCCCTCGCGCGTGAAGGCCAGGTCATACGGATTGCCGACCTTCTTGTCGAAGTTGGCCCCCCACTCCAGCAGTTCGAGCACGCGCTTGGGGCCTTCCTCGATAACCATCTTCACAGCCGGCACGTCGCACAGGCCCGCGCCGCCGGCGAGGGTGTCCTGGATGTGCGATTCGGTGCTGTCCAACGGCTGAAGCACAGCGGCGATGCCGCCTTGAGCGTACCAGGTGTTGGATTCGTCAAGCGTATCCTTGGTCAGGAGCAGGACATCGGCGCCGGCATCGGCTGCGGCGATCGCCGCCCGCAAACCGGCTACGCCGCCGCCGATCACCAGCACATCGGTGAACTGCTGGGGAACGCGGGCGGCTTTGAAAGGGATCAGGTAACGTCGTTGGGTCAGCGATTCAAACACGCCTTCCATGATAGACGCATCGCCCCGCCGCCGGTAGCAGACCGCCCCGTCGCCCACCCAACCGCGTGCCTCCCGACAGGGCCGTTTTCGCCTGATTTCACAGGGATTTGCGGCCGCTGGTCGCCCGCTCGCCAAATCACACCTGGGCCAGGTTATCGGACTGTCGCGCCTGCCTTTGCCAGTTGCAGGAATCCGGCGGTCTGTGTCAGATATCGATTGACACGCATCTGACACGCAACCGCCGGCCCGCCCGGTGGATACAAGCGCCAAGGAGCCAACATGAAGATCACCCGCTTTGTTCCCGTTGCCCTGGCTGCCGCCCTCGTCGTCGGCTGCACCTCCAGCAAGAACGCCGATGACCAGGCCATCGACCAGCCGGCTGGCAGCCTGCAGGTCGTCGCCGAGCTTCGCGCCGCCTACCAGGCCGTCAACCCCAACACCCGCGTCGGCTACGTCAATGCCGAGCTGCCCGGCGCCCAACTGGTGTCCGTCACCGATGTGCCGGTGGAAGACTTCCACCCCGGCGACGCCATCACCTTCATCAACGCCCAGCAGCAGACCATCGCGACCGGCCGCGTGGTCAACGTCGTGGACAACGCCGTGCACGTGAAGTACACGCCCGGCGAGCGTGCCCCAACCGTGGGCGACATCGCCATCAAGTTCGTCCGCTGACTTGCCGGACCGCATGTTTCGAGATTAGTCTGCTTCGCCCCGGCGGTAACGTCGGGGCGATCTGATTAAGGCGGCTGCCGCGTGGCGCCGCCAGTCGTGTGCCAGACCAACGTCAGCGATGTCTCAACCGCGGCTCATTCTCGCCAGTGCTTCACCGCAGCGGCAGCGGCTCCTGGAGCAGGCCGGATATCAGTTCGAGACCCACGTCGCGTCGATCGATGAGAACGACTTTCCGCCCGATGCGCTGCCAGCCGATGTCGCCCTGCGCCTGGCGCGGCGCAAGGCGGACGCTGTGGCGGCTAAGTTTCCTGATGCCGTCGTGCTGGGAGCCGATACCGTCGTCGCCTTCGGTGATCAGATCATCGGCAAGCCGCGCGACGCCGAGCATGCCCGGCAGATGCTGCAACTGCTGTCGGGGACGACGCATATCGTGATCACGGGCGTTGCCGTGCGGCACAAGCAGGCCAATCACGCAGCCGATGCGCGCGTGATGTCGGCGGTTCGCGTCCGGCCGCTGACGGCACGCGAGATCGACGCCTACGTTGCCAGCGGCGAATGGCAAGGCAAAGCCGGCGGCTACGGCATTCAGGATCCCGATCCCTTCGTCACCCGCATGACCGGCAGCCACTCGAACATCGTCGGTCTGCCCATGGAAGCCACCCGCCGCCTGCTCGCCGCCGCCGGCATCTACCCGAAGGAATCGTAGGGTCCGCCTCAGCGGACCGGTTACGATCGTCCCAACGCAGCAGAGTTTTACGCGAAGAAACGACGAGGCGAAGGAGTGCCGGTTCACTGCTCCTTCGCCCTATCGCTTGATCCCGCTTCGTCGCTTCGTCGCTTCGTCGCTTTCTCACGAACTCGCCCGCGACGCGATCTCCTCGCGCAGGCGGGCGATCAACTCATCGACCGCCATCTGACCCTGATCGGCGTTGCGGTAGCGGACGGCCACCTTGTTGGCTGAGGCTTCCTTCTCGCCCACGACGAGCTGATACGGGATCTTCTGAAGGCTGGCGTCGCGGATCTTGGCGCCGATCTTCTCCGGCGACAGATCGGTCTCGACGCGCAAGCCAGCGGCTTTCAGCCTGGCTGCCACCTGTTGCGCGTAATCGGCGAACTTCTCGCTGATCGGCAGCACGATCGCCTGCACCGGGCTAAGCCACAGCGGGAAGCTTCCGTTGAAGTGCTCGATCAGCACGCCGATGAATCGCTCCATGCTGCCGAACGGCGCGCGATGGATCATCACCGGCCGATGCGGCTTGTTGTCCGGGCCGATGTACGACAGATCGAACCGCTGCGGAAGCTGGTAGTCCACCTGCACGGTGCCGAGCTGCCACTCGCGGCCGATGACATCCTTGACGACAAAGTCGATCTTCGGCCCGTAGAACGCGGCTTCGCCGGGCTCCCTGGTGAACGGCACGCCCAGGCTCTCCGCGGCGGCGATGCACGCGGCTTCAGCCCGATCCCACTGGGCTGGATCGCCGACATACTTGGCGCTGTCCGGGTCGCGCAGACCCACGCGCACGCGATAGTTGCTCAGACCCAGCGTCCCCAGCACGATCTTCACCAGCTCGAGACAGCCCAGGACCTCCTGCGGCACTTGATCCTCAGTGCAGAACAGGTGCGCATCGTCCTGAGTGAAGCCGCGCACGCGGGTCATGCCGCCCAGTTCGCCGCTCTTCTCCCAGCGATAGACGGTTCCGAACTCCGCCAGCCGGATCGGCAGATCGCGATAGCTGTGCGGCTCGGACGCATAGATGCGGATGTGGTGCGGGCAGTTCATCGGCTTGAGCAGGTAGCCGTCGATCTCGCCCACTTCCATCATGCTCGCCAGTTCGGCGCACGAGCAGCCTTCCTGCGCCTTCTGGCTGATGAATTCGCGGTCCACCAGCGGCGGGAACTGGCTGTCACGGTAGTACGGGAAGTGCCCGCTGGTCTTGTACAGTCCCAGCCGACCGATGTGCGGGGTGAAGACCTGGTGATATCCCTGCCGCCGCAGGTGCTCAGCGATGAAGTTCTGCAGCTCCTGGCGGATGACGGCGCCCTTGGGCTTCCACAGCACCAGGCCCTGCCCCACCGCATCGTCAATCGCGAACAACCCAAGCTGCGGGCCAAGCACGCGATGATCGCGCTTCTTGGCTTCTTCGAGCATCTTCAGATGTTCGTCGAGCTGCTTCTTGTCGAAGAAGGCGGTGCCGTAGATGCGGGTAAGCTGCTCGCGGCTGGCATCGCCGCGCCAGTACGCGCCCGCGACGCTCAGCAGCTTGACGGCTTTGATCTTGCCGGTGTGCGGCACGTGCGGACCGCGGCACAGGTCGGTGAACTCGCCCTGGCGATAGATCGAGACGGTCGGCTCGCCGCCGCCCTGGATCTCGTCGATGATCTCATCCTTGAAGCGCTGACGTTCACCTTTGAGGATCGCGCGCGCTTCGTCGCACGGCAGGTCCTGCCGGCTGAACGGCAGCTCCTCCTTGATGATCTTCTGCATCTCGGCTTCGACCTTGGGCAGATCCTCGGTGCTGATCCCGCCGGGCACGATCACGTCATAGTAGAAGCCGTTCTCGATCACCGGGCCGATGGTGTACTGCACATCCGGCCCGTAGATCCGCCGCAGCGCCTGCGCCAGCACGTGCGCGGCACTGTGCCGCATCACCTGCAGCCCCTCGGGGTCGCGGTCAGTGATGATCGACACACGGTGCTCGCCGCTCAGCCGGGTCGACAGATCGACCAGCCGATCGTCCACCTTCGCGACGATCGCCGCCTGCGCCAATCGCTTGCCGATCGACTCAGCCAGCTCCATCACGCTACTGCCGTCGGGAATCTCCTTGCGGCTTCCATCCGGTAGAATTGCCACCGCCATCGTCATCACTCCTGCTGGTTGATCGCTGCCAACAAAAAAGCCCGGCAATTCTGCCGGGCGGGAATCGTCGCGTTTACAGGTCTCGATGCGCGAACGCCTTACCACCCGACCAGGGTCGTGGTCGTCGTCGTGGTGGTGTTCGTCGTACGAGCCATCATGCAAGAATCATACATCGCCCCCACTGCACCGTCAAACAACTCCCCCCTGCTGACTTCGACCACGACACCCACCAGACATGAGAAAACCCGCGGGCCGGTAAGGGTCCCGCGGGCCGTTCTTCCCTCGCATACCAGGCAGCCGGTTTTACACCCAGCCCGGCCAGGCATAGCCGCTGTCGATCGCAACATTGCGCTCGCCGCTGCCGCCCTGATCGCCGTCAGTGATCTTCTCCACGTTGCGGAACGTGTTGTTCGAGAAGCGCACCCCGTTGAGCGCACCACCACCGACCGCCACCACGCCGATGCCTCGACGCGAGGAGTTCTCGATGATGTTGTTCTCAACAACCGTCCCTTCCGACGGACCGGAGTGGAACAGGAACGCCGTCCAACCCGGGTCGCGAATCGTGTTCTCGTAGATCTTCACGTCGCGACCGTCGTCAATGCCCGTCCGCCAGATGGCCATCATGCCCTGGTTGAACAGGCGGTTGTTGCGGATGTGCGTCCCGTTGGCGCCCACGATGTGAATCCCTTCGCGGAAGCCTTCGACGAGGTTGTCCTCGACGATGCCGTTGCGCCCGGCGACTTCGATGCCCACCGGCGCCTCATGCGGACCGCGAAGCACGTTCTTGCGAATGACCGTACCCTCGCCCACGTTCATGATGCTCAGCCCGAAGCTGCCGTGATACGGATTCACCCAGTCGCGGAAGCGGTTGCCTTCCACGAGCATGTTGCGGGCGTTGTACCCCTGCAGCTCGATGCCCATGCGCCGCAGGCGCACACCCGTGTTGTGGATCACGCGGAAGTTCTCGCCCGCGTCATGCCACGTGTGGATCGCCTCGAAGACGTCCTCGAAGTAGTTGTGCGAGATCTCCGTGTTGTCGAAGATCTTGAACCCGTAGATCCCCGTCTCACCAAGGATGTTGATGAACTTGTTGCGGGTGATCTTCGAGTTGATCAGCCCCGACGGCACGAACACGCCGTTGCCCGTCGGATAGCCGCCCGTGATGTTCTTGAAGGTGCTGTCACGGATGAGGATCGCCTCACCCGTCCGCTCGCCGGCGACCACGAACCCGCCGCCGTCGAAAGTCAGCGATGTGATAATGATGTTGTAGTTGTGACCTGTGGTCGCCATGGCAAAGTCATTGCCGTGGCGCTTGAGCGTCGCGTTCCATCCCTTGTATTCGCGGTTGGAGCGGACCTGCACGGTGCTGTGCAGATCGTAGGTGCCGGGGCCGAAGTTGATCGTGTCTCCGGCGCGCGACGCGCGGATCGCGGCGTTGATCGCCGCCGAGTCATCCTGACCGTCATCGGGAATCGCGCCGAAATCGGCGACATTGATTCCCGCCAGAAGCTGTCGCTTCTCCAACAATTCAAGCGCAGAGCGCGCAGTATTGCTGCGGGGACGATGCATGGTGTGAATCCCTTCTGCCGCTTACGTCGCCCTGGGGTCGACGCGGTTAGCACGTCTCCTGTGGGACCTGCCGGACGGCAGGCCTAGCCCTCCACAGTTGTGCTGCTGCGGCTCGGTGTGTGTGTCTCGTTTGAGGTCATCGCGACCATAGCCCGAAGCCGCGATGAAAAGGAAACCAGCAAACGACGCGGGCCCTAAATAGGAAAACCCCAAAGGGGTGTCAACCGTCCGATAACATGAAAAATCCCGCGGCGCGCCATCTTTCCGGCGCAACGCAGACCACATCGCCGGTGCGGCGGGCGCGCCACTTCTTCACTCACAATGACTTACGAGCCATTGACGGTTTACTGCCCCGCCTGTTTTCATTTTCTAGCTTTTTTGTTGTGCGCGCCCGATTCGACGCCTTGCCCGACGGCTGGTCGGCGCGTCATCATGTCGCGGCCAACCGGATTGGCCGTTTGCAACAGCAGGGGCAGCGCGTTACCGTGCCCCCGCTGGCTGTTTCTATATGTTGTGTTGTGCGAACGTGCTGGACGCTGCTGATCGCAGCGTTCGTAGCGCTACCCCGGGTTTGAAAGATCGGACTTGGCATGAGCTCATTGCAAATGCGCGCCGCCGATCAGGACCGACCACCTCGTTGCCTGGTCATCGTCCCGGTCTATAACGAGCGGGACTCGATCGGCCGACTCGTGCGTCACCTGCACCGCGCGCTACCCGACTACGATGTCGTCGTTATCGATGATGGATCGACCGACGACACCGCCCGGCAGGTGCCCCCGGGCACGGCTGTGGTCCGCCTGCCGTTTAATCTCGGCATCGGCGGCGCGATGCAGACGGGATATCGCTACGCCGCGCTGCATGGCTATGACATCGCCGTCCAGTGCGACGGCGACGGCCAGCATCGCCCCTCCGAGGTCCTGCGGCTGGTCAAGCTCCTGCAGGATGGCCAAGCCGACCTGGTTATCGGATCCCGGTTTCTCGGCACGACCACCTACCGCCAGACATTTGTGCGAAAATGCGGCGCGTGGGTGCTGCGGCTGATCATCCGCATGCTGACCGGTCTGGATATCACGGACTGTACCAGCGGTTTCCGCGCCGGAAATCGCCGTGTCATCGAGGCTTTCGCCCACTGGTATCCCGAAGACTACCCCGAACCCGAGATCATCCTTCTGCTGCAGCGGGCGGGGTTTAAGATCGCTGAACTGCCCGTCCGCATGCGGCAGCGAAAGGCCGGCTCAAGCAGCATCAGCCTGCTCAGCGGCCTGTTCTATATCATCAAGGTCACCACCTGCCTGCTGCTGGACCTGGTCCGTCAACCCTGGCCGGCAGCCAAGATCGAGGGCGCTTCATCTTCGTCCGAAGGCGTTGGCGTAAAGGTACGCGATGTTTCTCAAACTGATCCTGCTGACGATTGGAGCCAGCCTGCTGCTGCTGGCCGTGCGGCGACTCAGTAGGTACCGCCTGAAGGAACGCTACACGCTGGTGTTCGTCTTCATCGGTACCCCCTTCCTCGCCCTGGCGCTGTGGCCTGACGCCATCGGCCGCCTGGCGGACATGCTCGACATCCAGTACCACACCTTCATCATCCTCTGTGTGGTGGCGTTCTTCCTCCTGGCCATCCTCGAGCTGCTGACCATCGTCAGCATCCAGGACCGCAAGATCGCCAACCTGGCCCAGATCGTCGGCATCCTGATGAGCCACCAGAATAACGGGGGCCCCCAGCCGCCGCGCGAGGCCCTTCGCGACCCCGCCCACGCCGGCACAACGCCTCCCCTGCGCATCAAGAAATAGCCGCCCCCCTCCCCCCGCCAGCCGCCCCCGGCACACCATGGTCCGGTAACCGCTTGCCATGGCGAACGATGCGCTTTTTCGTTCGACCTATGCCGATTCTCTGGTAAACTGTCCGGCCCGGGTTGTGGGTGATCGCGCGCCCGGATCAAACGCATCCGTTCGTTTGCCGATGCAACCGAACACACCCGCCCGCGGCGTCGTCTTAACTGGCGCAAATTCCGCAGTTTCGGCGCTGCGGCGGCGCACGAATCTGGACCCTGACCGCATCACGCGGTTCTCTTGCGGCGTCATCCGGCCGCTTTTGCTGGAAAACCAACTGTGGCAAGCAGTTCCATGACAATGCCGGCCCTGATTCCGCTCGGATCGCACACCGGCAAACCGCCGATTCCGCTCCGCAGACCCGTTCTGCTCATCGGATCGCGCAACATCGCCCACCTTCACCTGCTGTCCAGCAAGGTTTCCAAGGCCCACGCACTGATCATCAACTCCGACGGCAAGATCTACATCCGCGATCTGGCCAGCCGGACCCATGTGTACGTCAACGGCGAGCAGGTCCGCGAAGCCGACCTCAAGCACAACGACCTCATCAAGATCGGCTCGTTCGTCTTCCGCCTGGCCATCCCGGCTGCCTGGCAGACGCGCCCGCGCGACAGCAAAGCCGACCCCGCTCAGCTCGAGGTCGAAGGCGCCGAGCTGCCCGTCCGCCTGGATCAGCGCGTCACGCTGATCGGCCGCCGGCCGACGTGCGATGTCTCGCTCCTGGAAGACAGCGCCTCCACCGCCCATGCCGTCATCTTTGAGATGGGCGGCCGGCGGTTCATCCGCGACCTCGGCTCGCGCACCGGCACGTTCGTCAACGGCCGGACCATCCATCAGGAAGAGCTGAGCTTCGGCGACGTCATCCGCATCGGCGAGACCGAGTTCCGCTACGCCCCCGCCCCGGCCATGCCGGTCGGGCCGGTCCCCGCGGATGAGATCGACACCGACCTGGACGAGCTCGAAGACCTCGTCGGCACGGCTCCCCTCATGGAAGAACCGCCCGAGGTCATCGCCAAGCGCCTTGAGCAGGAGCAGGAAGAGCGGCAGGTCCCGGCCCGTCCCGCCACGCCGATGCCGGTCTCCGAGAAGGCCGACTCCCGCGCGCCGATCCCGCTCGACGACGAGCTCGACCTCGAAACCGAGTCCGCCCCGCCGCCGGCTGATGAAGAGGAGGATCTGCCCCTCCAGCCCATCGAGGCCCCCGCGCCGGCTGCCGACGTCAGCGAACCCATCCCCCTCGCCGACGAGCCCCCCACCGTCGCTCCCGCGCAGGCCGAGGAAGAAGACCAACTGCCCCTCGCACCGCAGGAACCCGCCCAACAGGAGCAGGCCGACGCTGAGCCCGAGCCCGCCGCCGAAGCGGATCTCGAACTCGAACCCCAGCCCGAAGCCGCCGCCAACGACGGCTTCGCCGGCCTCGACCTCGAAGACGAGCAGGCTGACGACCAGCAGGCGGATCTGCCCCCCACCGAGGTCGAAATCGACCTTGCCTCCGATCTCGAGCTCGAAGCCGAACCGCACGAGCACGACCCCGAAGCCACGCGTGCCCTCCCGCCCGAGCTCACCCCGCGCGCCCGCAGGACCCCCGCGATCTCCGATGACATCGTCGACGAGCCCGTCGTCGCCCAGCCGGAGGCTGAGGAGTCTGAAGAATCCGACCTGCCCATCGAGGAAGAAGCCGAGGTCGACCATGAACCGGCCATCGCCGATGCCGCCGGTGACACCGTCGCCCTCGCCGCAGCAGCCCTGGCGGATGCGCCACAGGAAACCGAGGACACCGACAGCAACATGCTCGATCTGGCCCCTGCCGACGAACCGCAGGCTGCCGATCAGCCGGCTGTCGACGAGGACGAGCTCCCGCTCGCTCCCGTGTCGGACATCGACGACCAGACCGTCGAGCCGACGCTCCCCACGCCCGAGTCCGCACAAAGCCTCGAGCCGGCGATCCCCGTCTCCGAAGATCCGGCACAAGCCGAGTCCCTCACCGATACCGGCTTCGATCGCGAAGTCCACGCCTTCGTGGCCGAATCGCCCGAGCCGGTCGAGGAGGTCGTCGAAACGACCGACGACCAGCCCCAGACGATCGCCACCAGCGAAGACGATCTGCAGGCCGTCACTGAAGATCACCACGACCACCCCGCCGACGACCTGGCTGAAGATTACGAAGAAGAGACGCCCGAAGCCGAAGCGGAAAGCACCGATCTGCCGCCCCTCGATCTCGACCTGACAGACGAGGCTGAGACGCCCGTCGCCGAAGACGAGCCTTCCGAACAGCCGGCCCAGCCGGTTACCATCGACGAAGTCGCAGAGGAAGCGCCCGCTGAAGAAGCGCTCGAACCCGCGCCCGCCCCGCAGGCTGAGGTCCCCGAAACACCAGCCCCCGCGCCCGAAGAGCACAAGGAAGGCGAACAGTTCACCCCCGGCGTCAACCAGTGGGGATTCCTCGGCGGTTCGCCCCTGATCCTCACCGGTCTTCCGACGCCGCCACCCCCGGCCCGCGCCGGCCGCGCAACGCCGCGCGCCTCGCAGGAAGCCCCCTTCGGCAAGCAGCCGCTGCCGGTCGACGACCTGGCCGCAGGTGAAGTCTCTGAAATCTCCGACGTTTCCGATCCATTCGCCGGCACGCCTGGCGGGACGTTGCCGCAGATCAGCGAAATCGATGTCTTCTCGCAGCTTGGCGCGCCCCCCGATGACGATCCGCTCTTCGGCGCAGCCGCCCTGGGCCATGTGAAGGCCACCGGCTCCACCCAGCCCGAGATCCCGCCGATCGACGCGGAGGATTCCGCCGATGCCGCGGCGTCGTCCGAACACGACGACAACGACGACCTCGACGACGAGTTCCACGACCACGACGAGGATGACGTTGATCCGCAGTGGGAACAGCCGGCTGCTGCCCAGCCCGTCGCTGCGCAACCCGTCGCCAATGACGCACAGGCGGATGAAGACGCCGACGACCCGTTCGCCGATCTCGACATCGAAGACGCCGCGACCGCTGAGAGCGCGGATGAGGCAGAAGAAGACGATCTCGCAGAGGCGACAGCCGACGACCAGACGCCCGCGGATCAACCAGCCGCCGAACAGGCAGCCGAGCCCAAGCCCGTCCGTAAGCCGGTCATTCCCCCGCCGGCGTCGCGCAACGGCGCCAAGCCGCCAACGGTCCTGTTCGATCAGCCCAAACCGCGCCGCAAGCGGCGGTGGTTCTTCACCGTCCCGTCGCTGTTCCTGATGATGCTCCTGGCCGCCGCCGCCGCCGCCGGTGCGATCTGGTACACCATCCCGGCATACGGCATCGTCACCGGCTGGATCGAGTTCAGCAATCTCAACGCCCTCCCGGGCCCCAGCCGCACGACCTTCTACCAGACGCAGGCCCACCTGCTGGCAGACACCAACACGCAGGAAGTCGCCGCCACGCGCGAAACCGCCAAGGGCAAGCTCAACACGCTCTACCGCGGCACATCGCCCGGGTTCCTCGATGATCCCCAGCGGTATGCCTTCCTCGTCGATCGCTCCTCCCGCACCTGGGCGGATGCAGCCGACGGCCGCCTCACGCTCCAGCTCAGCGACAGCTCCGATCCACACGGCGACCGCCAGCGTCTTCATGCCCTGCTGCTGGCGCTGTACGACCGCAACAGCCGCCTGATCGACGCCCGCAACAATCTCGTCCAGCAGAAGGCCGTCATCGACGCCGACCTGTCCCGGATGGAGAAGGAGATCGCCGTAATGCAGGATCGCCTGGCGCACATCCGCGCCGACGGCGATCGCCCGCCCACCATGGCTGAGCTGTCGGCCGTGAAGCGCGATGTCGAGCGCCTCGAAGCCGAGTGGCGCGCGGCTGAGGATGCCGCCCGCGCCGTCCAGTCCGAGCTGGAGCGCATGCGCGAAGTCGCCGCCCGCGACGCCGCCGCCCAGCAGGACGGCAATGCCGCCGCCGTCGCCGTTGATGACCCCGAACTGCAGAAGATGCAGGAGGCGCTCGAACGCCTCAATCAGCAGCTTCAGGTCGCCTCCGTCGCCGACAATCTCGAGATCGAGCGCACCCGCCGGGCTATGGACACCTCCATCGCCCAACTCGAACACCAGATCGAGCAGGTGAAGAAGCAGATGGCTGACGTCCCCGAGATGAAGGAGTACGTCACCGTCGCCCGCCTGCTGCAGGACACGACGCATCAGATCACCAATGAGCTGATCCACAGCCAGCGGCAGCAGATCGAGACGATCAACAGCCTCAAGCGCAAGCTCGATGAGCAGCTCGTCGCCCGCCAGAACGAGATCTGGGAAAACGACCCGGACCTGAAAAACCTCACCGCCCTGCTGGAGATCCAGCGGCGCCACTACAACGCCGCGATCGCCTCCGACCATCGCTCAGCCAAGCAGAACACCGACGAACTGGCCGCCTCCATCGCCCAGCTCGAGAAACAGATCGAGGAACGCCGCCGCGTCCTGGGCAATGACCTGATCTATGCCGATGTCATCCGCGGCCTGCAGGAGCTGATCGCCGCCAGCCAGAGGCGGCTTGAGGAAGACCAGAAGCGCGCTGAACAGCAGATCGCCCGCATGCAGCAGGCCCTGGCTGACGCCGCCCCGGATCTGCAGAAGCTGCCTGAGGAACAGAAAAAGCTCGCAGCCGAGCTCGAGCGTCGGCTGGTCGAGATGAATGACGCCCGCAAGGCCTACAGCGACGCCCTGGCCCGCGCCACCGCCGACGGCGACGCCCAGCGTCGTGAGCTCGAATCCCAGGCCCTTGAGCTCAAGGCTCGCATTGACGCCCGCCGCCAGGATCTGCTCGCCGCCCGCCTCAAGGCCCTGGGCGAGCAGGAGCAGCATCGGATCCGCACCGAAATCCAGGCCAAGACCGACCAGCTCAACAAGCTCCAGGCCGCCGCCCGCGACGCATGGAGCGCCTTCACGAAGCGCCGCGACGACCAGATCGCGCTGGAGACGCGTGCCCAGAACATCGCAAGCTGGAAGGCTGAGAGCGACCGCCTCATCCGCGAGCTGGCTGACCTCAAGGCCACCTTCGATCAGCTTCAGCAGCAGAAGGCCAGCGTCGAAGAGCAGCTCGCCGTCGCCGTCTATCCCATCGAGCCGGCGGGCCTTGAGCAGCATGTGTCGATCAGCGAGGTGCGTGATGACCGCCCGATGTATGCGTTCGTGGCGGTGTGCGGCGTCGCCCTGCTGTTCGGCTCACTCATGCTCTTCGCCCACCACGCCCACACGCGTGAGACGGCCGTGTCGCACCGGGTCACCGAATCCGAACCACCCCTGTTCCCCTCGCGCGACACGATCGACGACCTGCTGACCGACGGCAGTTCCTCAAAGGTCGAAGAACCGACGACGGCTTGACGCGCGTTCGCGAAGTTCCAAGCTCCAGCTTCCAAGATCCAGGGAAGCTCCAAACCCACAAGCTCCAAAGGCCCTGCGACGCCGATGTCCCCTTTGGTCCTTTCCCCCTTGATCCGTTTGGAACTTCCCTGGACCTTGGTTCTTGGATCTTGGAAGCCTCCCCCTTCGTCGCTCCGTCGCTTCGTCACTATCTCCCCACAATCTCCCCCACAACCCCCTCCACCCCCATCTGCCCCTCCAGCCACTTCACGCCTTCAAACCGCCGGAACCACTTCATCTGCCGCCGCGCAAGCTGCCGCGTGGCGATCTTGATCTGTTCGATCGCATCCTCCAGCGATATCTCCCCACGCAGATGCGCCATCAACTCCGTGTAGCCAGCCGCTTCGGCTGCCGTCTTCGACAGCGTGCCATACCGCTCGATCAGCCCCCGCACCTCATCGACCCATCCTGCCTCGATCATCTGCTTCACGCGCGCGTTGATCCGCCGGTTCAGCGCCGACCGTTCCCACGCCAGGCCGTACCACGTCGCGTCATATCGCCGCTGGCCGCGGGCCCAGTCCGTCTGGAAGGATGAGATCGGCTGGCCCGTCACCTCGTACACCTCCAGCGCGCGGACCAGGCGCTTGGTATCGTTGACATGGATCCGCGCGGCGCTGGCCGGATCGACCTCCGCCAGCCGCGCATGCAGATCGGCGTTGCTGAACTGCCCCAGCCGCGCCCGCACCTGCGGATCGGCGCCGGGGCCTTCGAACAGGCCCTCGAACAGCGCCTTGTAGTACAGCGGCGTCCCGCCAGTCACGATCAGCGGCACACCCCGCTGCCGCGCGTCGGCGATGGCTGCATCCGCCAGCTCGACGAAGCGCGACACCGTGAACACCTGATCCGGGTCAACCACATCGATCAGGTGATGCCGCACCCGCCGCTGCTCGTCGGCCGTCGGCTTGGCCGTGCCGATGTCCATGTGGCGATAGACCTGCATGGAATCGACGCTGAGAATCTCGCCGCCCAGCCGCTGGGCAAGCTCCATGGCCACGGCGCTTTTGCCCGACGCCGTCGCACCGATGAGCACGATTATTTCAAATGCATTGGCCATGGCTGAGCCCGAAATCTGCCACATCGGCAAGACCTGTCAATCCTGCAGTCTCCATTGCCCGGACACTCCCGCCCACGCCACCGTTAACACACGACAATACAAGCACTTACGAACACACATTTCTGGCATGAGGTTTGTAAATACCTCTCGTGCGGGGGCCAGGCCCCCGGCTGATGTGCGAACTCTATTCGCACTGACACACGAACACAAAGGAGGTCCATATGGCACTGCCGATCCGTGTTAATCGAGGCTTTGATCCGTTCGAGCTCGCTCAGCGCGAGTTCGACTCCATGCTGTCACGCTTCTTCGGCAGCCGCGCGTTCGACGACACCGGCGTTCTGGCGCCGTATGGCGTAGACATCCGCGAGGATGCTGACCACATCTACGTCGAAGCCGAACTGCCCGGCTTTGCCAAGGATGACATTGACATCACGCTGGAGAACCAGACGCTCACCATCACGGCTGAGCGGAAGGAAGAGCGCAAAGAGGGTGACGAGAAGAAGGGCCAGCTCCTGCTGCACGAGCGCCGCTACTCTCGCTTCCAGCGGAGCTTCACGCTTCCGCCCACAGTGGATGAGAGCAAGTGCGACGCCAAGCTGGCTGATGGCATCCTGACCATCACGCTCGACAAGCGCGAGGAGAGCAAACCGCGCAAAATCACCGTCCAGTAACCGATCCTCCCTCTCGCTCATCCGAGCGCGCGGCCCGCGGCTCCTCCCCCGCGGGCCGCCTTTTTTTGCATCCCGCATTTCTGCTGCCCGTGCGCAGCCTCAGCCTTTTCTGGCGACAGCGACTTCCCTCGCGGCACAATCCCCGCAACGATCTGCCATCGTCCGGCTTTTGCGAAGGAGCTATTGTGACCGGACCCACCACGACCATCGGCTACGCCGATACCACCACGCCCGGCACCCAGCGAACCAGCTTGCGGCTGACGCCATCGCGCTTCCGCCCGTTCCTGCTTTTCTTCGGCGTTCTGCTGCCGACGTTCACGATCGTGCTGGAGGCAACGACCGGCTTCTGCGCCGGCGTATTTTTCGATCCGGTCCCCACCATCGGCCATACGGTGCTGGCGTCGCTGGTGCCGGCCTTCACGGCGATCCTCTGGATTTGCCTGGTGCGTCGCCGCGTCGAGCGCTATCGGCCGCTGCTGCTGGCGATGGCGGGCGTCGGCCTGGCGATGGTGGCTTTGCTGACAGCCGCGTATCGCTTGCGTGAGCAGAGCTGGCGACGCTCGCTGCGATGGACCGGC